>PDRH01000004.1 GCA_002748015.1 Bacteroidota bacterium
CCCCCACCTAGGGAAGGGAAAGCAGGTGGTTGCGGTCGGGGTTTCCATCGATACGCGGGGGGAGACTCGGGGGGATGTGGAATGGGTGAGCGAGGTGGTAGGATAGTTTTTTGCGCTTGTTCCCTACGTTTGCGACTCAAGCGAGAACGCATCATCGGCCAGGGGGCATGCGACTTAGCGGCTAACCCCCTACTCCACCCCAAACACCTCCCCTATCATCGGGCGGAGCACTGCAACCTTCTGCCCATCCTCCACGGTATCATTGTGCTTCTGCAGCGCTGCCCCCAACCGCCGCGGTGGCTCCTGCCATTGGTGCGTCGAGAGGTCGAACTTGCTCCAGTGTATGGGCAGCACGCGCTTAGTGTGTAGGTCGATAGCCGCCTGGGCCGTCTGCTCGGGCTGCATGTGGATGTCCGGCCAGCGGATGTTGTAGGCCCCGTTCTCCAGGAAGGCCAGGTCGAAGCCCCCGAAGCGCTCGCCGATCTTCGCGAACTCGGGGGAGTAGCCACCATCCCCGCTGAAGTATACCCTCAGCTGGGGCGACACCATCGCCCACGAGCCCCAGAGCGTCTTCATCCGATCAGTCGGCCCCCGGCCGCTGAAGTGGCGGCTAGGTGCAAGCGTGAAATCCACCTCCCCCATGCGCTCCGTCTCGTACCAGTCCAGCTCCCGTATCTTCCCCGGTGGCACGCCCCAGCGCTCCAGGTGAGCCCCCACACCCAGCGGCACGATGAAGCACCCCACGCTATCCTGCAGCTCGCGGATGGCCCGCATATCCAGGTGGTCATAGTGGTCGTGCGAGATGATGACCACATCCACGAAGGGCATATCCTCCACCCTCGGGCGATGCGTCATCGCAAAGGGCTTCACCAGGAAGGACACCGGCGCCGCATTATAGAACACCGGGTCGGTGGCCACAGTTATCCCCCCAATCCTGAACAGCACCGTCGAATGCCCCAGCCAGGCAAACTGCCCATCCTGCAAACTATCAGCCCGCAGCGGCACGGTCTCTATCGGGCTGTCGGGGTTCTTCCCTGCGGGCGGAAAAAGGAAATCCATCATCAGCTCCAGCTTATCGCCCACCGCGCTCTTCCCCGCTGGCGTTTTAGGAGCGTAGGACACAGGCGCAAGGTTATGGAACTGGCCATCCCTGTAGTTCGGCGAAGCCTCCATGCGGTCGAGTCGTTCACCCTCGGCACTCCCCCCGAAAACGGGATTGAAGTGTACGAATAGACGCGCCGCAACGATTAGCAGCAGTCCCAGCCCCAGTATTACCAGCAGTATTTTCAGCACGATGCGCAACCCTCTCCTCATGTGTTTTATCCTCCTGCGCTAGAAACGGCGAAAGGGCTAGAATGTTCGCCAATAGTTGCTAGAGCTAGGAGTAGTAAAACCGACAGAAAAATGGGGATTTTTATGCGGTTTGGGTACTACAGAAGAGGCAAGAATATTGGATAGTAGTACATTTGCGCCGCTGGGGAATACCTACGAAAAACACCCTAGCATAACTCACAACAAACAACTGTAGACATGAGAAAGATTAATCTATTATCAGTGCTAGCCCTATCGGCTCTCGTGGCGGTAGGTGGCTCATTCTCAGCATGCGAGAAGGACGATAACGACGACGTACAGCAGGAGGAGAACAAGCCCCAGAGCGAAAACCCGGAAGAGCAGCAAGAGCAGGAAGAGCCGCAGAACCACGAGAACAGCCCCCTCCTGGGCATCTGGGAAATCGACGCCTACAACGCAGAGCATACGGGCGCAGAGGACAAGTCGCTCAAGGACGACAAGGACAAGGAGCTACTCGCTAAGGCCGCCGAAATCATCGGCCTCAAGCTCAATGCCGACGGCACCGCCAAGGTCGACGACCCCAATAAGCAATTCTGGTACATGCCCTCGAGCCACGGCTTTCGGTGGAAATCCACGGAGAAAGAACTCGTAATAGTACTCAAGGTAAATGTGGCCGAGTCCACCAAGGCGCAGATCGACGCGGCCAAGGCCGGCCACGTGGCTGCCGGCTCCATACTCATGAACCTCACCCGCAAGGGCATCATCCTGACCATCAAGGACGACATGCTCATCGAGACCGTCAACCTGGCCCAGCGCAAGCAGGCGCTCGAGGACGAGAAGCAGCGAATAATGGAGAAGTACGGCTTCGCAACCGAGGAAGAGGCAAAAGAGCTGGCCGATGAACTCGCCGCCGAGGGCAAACCGCTAGACCAGGCGATAAAGGATGCAGAAGCCGAAGGCGCATCAGAGGAGGAGTTGAATAGGCTCGAGGCGGAGAAGGACGCATGGATGAACGCCCTCGAGCAGAGCAAGAAGAAGGCCTCAAACAGGGTAACCCAGAACGAGGCCGCCCAGGTAGGCAAGAACATCAAGGACATCACCAATCTAAACCCCATCATCGACAAGTTCGGCGCAACCATAGAGTTCATCTTCCGCAAGAAGTAGTAGCCCCAGCCGGGGCCAGCAAGCCCACCAGAAAAAACAAGGGGTGGTCGTAGACTATAGGTCTGCGACCACCCCTTCCCTTTTTCCCCTCCCTCCCTTTCGCCAATTCGCCCCCCAATTCCCCCACAACCAGCCCCCCTTGACCACGACGACCAGCAGGCATAGCGGCTCGCCGCATACCTAAACAGCCCCCCCGCTCCACCGCAAACGCCCCAACGCGCCCGAAACGCCCCTACATGCACCACAACTAGCCCCCCTTGGCCACGACGCCCGTAGGCATAGCTCGCGCCGCATGCCCATAACCCATACCTAAAAACACCTATACCCCCATGCCAACACCCCACAAAAAAGCGGGGGTTGCTACAGTGTAGCAACCCCCGCCAAGCTACGGGGCGATAGAGCCCCTATTTCAGATACCCTACCTCTTCACCAGCCTAAAGGCACGCTGCTGCCCTTCAGCATCGACAAGCTGCAGGATGTAGAACCCTTCTGGTAGGCCTAGCGTCTCGATGCGCAGCTGCTCGAGACCCTCGGCTGCCCCGAGGCGTACCGCTACGCCCTGTAGGCTCAGGAGGCGGTAGGAAACCACCTTATCGGCATGCTCCACGAGCAGGTAGTCGGAGAACAGCGTAGGCATTACCTTCACCTCAGCGAGGGCATCCACCGCAACATCCGTCGGCTTGTCCTCGACAGTATTATCACCGTCTTCAGGATCATCCTTCGGCTCCGTCTCACCACCATTCGGCTCTTCCGTCTTCACCGGCTTGAGTACCACATGCTCGGGCTTCGAAGCGCTGAGCGGCAGCTCTACCACCTTCTCCACCGTCATGTAGCCCTCGTAGGCAACCGTGTAGGTATGGCTACCCTCCGGGATATCGCTGAAGCTTGCCCGCCCTTCGGCATTGGTCATCTGCTCCATGCCAGCCAGAGTAATGAGCGCATTGGCTAGCGCCTCGCCCTGGGCGTACACCTCAAAGGCCAGCTGGCATGCGCGCGACAGCTTAATAGACACGTTCTGCCCATTGCTCTCCACGTTCACGCTACCCTTAGCGGCTACATAGCCATTGCGGGTGATGGTGTAGCTATGCTCACCTGCCCCCAGCTCAAAGATAGCGCTCCCGTTCACATCCGTACTCTTCTCCGTGCCACCGGCAATAGCGACATGGGCATCCGGGAGGGCCACGCCATTCAGGTCAGTTACCATGAAGGTAACATCGTGCAGCAGGCTTAGCGAGATGATCTGCTCATTGCTATCCTGGTCAACGACGATGGTCTTCGAGGCCTCTGCGTACCCATTGGCCCGAACGCGCAGGATCTCCTCACCCTCCTCCACGGTGAAGACGGCCTTGCCATCAGCATCCGTGAGCTTGGACTTGTCGCCGAAGAATACCTCAGCACCCTGGAGAGCCGCATCGTTCAACTTATCCTTAACAACCACCGTAAAGGACAGCTCCTTGACCAGGGTCACAGGCTCGGCCATGTCGCTGCTGAGCATGTAGTCGCCCTGCTGGCTTACGTAGCCCGCGAAGGAGATGGCATAGCCATACTGCCCCTTCTCGAGACCCTCAAAGACAGCCGTACCATCGGCATTTGTCATCTTGGACACGGAGTTGAACTCCACGGCCACATCCTGCAGCGCCTCGCCCTTGATGTTGCTCACCGTGAACGCCACGCGGTAGGTCTGCGGCATGTTCGGCTCCATCTCCAGCTTGAGGTACTTGGTCTCCTCGGGCTTCTCGTAGATGGGGTTCCCCTCTTCGTCCACCATCGGCTTACCCTCGCTGTCGAGCAGCTGCTTAGGCGGCTCGTAGGTCAGGGTGTGCGTCTGCCGCTTGAAGCCATCCTTCTCAGCCACGAGCGTGTACTCGCCCGTTGCGGGAATGGAGATGGTCTTCGCCCCGTTGGCATCCGTGGTATAGGTCTTCTCCGGCATGGCGGCCGAGCTGAGCTTGAGCGTTACGCCCTCCATATCGAAGAGCTGCTCCGCATCCTGAGCCTTCACCACCAGCAGGTAGTTGTCCTGTACAGGGTAGGTCAGCGTAATGCTCGGATAGAGCGACTCGCTGCTGTTCACCTTGTACTGCTTGATCGTGTGGGTCAGATAGCCGTCCTTCTCCACAACCACCTTGAGCAGGCCGATCTGGATTTTATCCTTCACATCGAAGGTCGCCTGACCCTGCGAGTTGGTCATCTTCTCAACCCCTGCCATGGTTACCTTGGCCCCCTCGATACCCTTCCCGCTGGGGTCGAGCACCGTGAATACAACCAGGTTCAGGTAGTCCGGGATGAAGGTCGCCTTCAGCTCCACATCCTCCGTCACGCCCATCACATCGAGGAGTGCAGATGCCAGGGAAATATTCATGTTCGCCCCCTTATCATCCACTATCTCCCAGCCGCTGAAGCGATAGCCGTCCTTCGGCATCACGTTCACCTGACGGGCGTTGCCATCCTTCTTCACCACCTGGTGTACATCGCCCACTATCTCCCCCTTATCCGTATCCGCAGGATCGATCACGAAGTCCACGGTATAGGTCTGGGCCGCCTTGGGCGCACCGATGTACACGT
>PDRH01000005.1 GCA_002748015.1 Bacteroidota bacterium
GTGGTCGCCCTTTTCTTACCTACGTGAAGCCTCAATTCGGCCCATACCTATCCACCATTATTGGCAAGTGGCAAACTGCTAATAGATCAAAGGTGCATCTAAGAGGAGCTAGCTAGAACTCCGCATCCAGATTTGGGTAGGGGTTGACATCGCTCGAGCTACGCCATATGCTCGCATCAGCCAGTTCCAAACGCCCCTCCAGATCAAAATCCCCCATATGTTCAACCAGATCCACATCGGATATCGCTTTCCCCTCGCAATCCGTCACGTATCCATTCGTCTCACGGGCAAGAAAGTAGGCCACCCGATACGCCACTTCAGAGCTACTACCCTCCACCTCCAAGATTAACGGATCGACGCTGTAGCAATCAATATCAAAACGAATATACTCCCCCGCGCGGGAAGACATGTACAGCTGCGTCCAGGAGCGGCTCGAAACGGGATACGCATCGCCATCCGAATCATGGCTCGCAAAATCATCCCCAAAACAAAAGGGAATAAACACCCGAAAATCGGGACGTTGTGACGCTACATGCACCAGAAGTTCCAAAGCAAACACTGTTAGGCTATCTTATCATACCCACGGGAGAAAAGCTAGATAACGACCCCTACCACACGCATACTGTGAATAGAACCACACGCTAGGCTGCTCGAGCACCGAATCGCAGCACATGCTCCCATCACCTCATCTAGCGAACCCTGAAGTAGTCCACCAGCTGCTCGAGCTGCTCCGAACGCTCCGTCATCGCTTCCGAAGTTCCAGCAAGCTCTTCGCTAATAGCAGCATTCTCCTGCGATAGCTCGGACAACTCCTGCACTGACTGGCTCACCTGCTCTGCGCCGCTAGCCTGCTCAATGCTAACTGCCGTAATCCGGCGAACGAACTCCGCCGTTCGCTCTATCTCGGGTTGCATGGCCTCCAGCTGCCTCCCAGCTCGCAGAGACACATCCGCAGAGGAATGCGCAAGCAGCACTATTTCATCGGCCGCAGCCCGGCTCTGCTCAGCCAGCTTACGCACTTCAGCCGCCACTACCGCAAAGCCCCTACCTGCCTCTCCTGCACGGGCTGCCTCCACGGCCGCATTCAGTGCCAGGATATTCGTCCGCGCCGCTATATCATTGATAATTCCAATCTTCTCATTAATCTGCTGGTTGGCCGAACTGGCCTCCTCCGATATATCGAGGACATCCCGAGACCGCTCCAGCACCTCCTGCGAAAGCTGCTCTGTCGAACGGGACATCTCGCTGTTCTGGTCAATATTCGCGACCATCTGCTGCATCGTCGAGGACACCTGCTCCGTCGACGATGCCTGCTGGTTGGCCCCGCTCGAGAGCTGTTGCGAAGTACCGTAGATATCCGAGCTCGCCCGAGTCAGACTCATGGCGCTATCATGGATCTCATGCACTATAGTTCGTAGACGCTCCACCATATCGCCTAGCGAAAGCATCAGCATGCCGATCTCATCCCCTCGCACCCCTGAAGTACTAATCCGAAGCGTCAAATCCCCACCGGCAATACGCCCAATCAATTGCGAAGCTTCAATTATTGGCGTTGCTATCCGATGCGATACGAAATACGTAACCACCAGGGCGACAAGTAGTACAACCAGCCCCAGAACGAAGATAAACACCCGAAGCGTATGTAAATCGCCCAGGAAATCCGCCTCATCCGCATACACAACCAGCGCCCAACCCGTACTCTCTATACTCGCAAACGAGGCGATGCAATCCACGCCCTCCCAAAAAAAATAGCCTACCGAGGGAACCCTCTCGCGGAGAGCACGCTGCTCAAAACGTGCTATCAGCTCATACTCCGGCTTCGTCTTCGCCAGCTCCCCCGCATTCTCCTGCGACCTCACCAACTCTTCATTACGGTCTGCAATGGTAACCCCGCTACTACCCACTATGTAGGCCTTACCATCAACCCCCACTGTAATGTCCTCAATGTACTTGTTCAGAACAAGACCATCGTAGTCTGCAAGCAAAACCCCAACTATAACCTTCTCAGGCGTATAAATCGGCACTGCGATTGAGACCACAAAGTCATTGAAACGATCATAGTACGGCTCGCTTATATAGCGCTTACCCGTCATGGGCACCTTGTAGAAATCCCGACCCGTAACATCAACTACCTGCCCATTGGAAAAAGTCCCCGCACCATCCGTCGAAATGAAGTAGAATGCATTCAGGCGCGACCTATTCTTGATGGTTCCCAACCACTGAGCCTTCTCTTTCGGCGTGTAGGCATCAGAATACATAACCTCCAGCTGGGCGATATCCTCCAGCATCTTCAAATCGTAATCCAGGGCCACGCTAACCTTAGCCGCCGCAAAGCTCGCCACATCCACGAGATGCCGCTCCACCTTATCAAGCACCGCCTTCTCCGAGTAGCGCAGCGTCATGCCAATCAGCACAGAGACCACCAGCAAGATCAACGCGCCGAACACCAGCATCAATTTCCACTTGATGGAGAAAAAACGCCCAGCACGAACACCTACAGCCCCAGCATCATTACGCCCCTGTACAAGCCCACCCATACCAAACAGATTACAATTAGCAACAAAACGAACGGAATACCGCACTATAGACCGTAGGATGGAACGTCGGAGAACACAGCATTGTTTCCCAAAACCACAAGGTTTCAGGCTATAAATAAAACAAATAGATTAGAACAACTACCCCCCTACAGCCCTGGCAGCCCCGGGGATACTAGGGCATCACGGGGCTAAATCCGGAAGAACCGAGAGGCGTCCCGCAGCTGCTCTACCTGCTCATTCAGCCCCTCCGACGCATTCCCCATCTCCTCCGAAGCCGTCGCATTACCCCTTATCACCTCCGATATAAGACCAACTGCGCCATTGATCTGCTCCACCCCATCACGCTGCTCCTGGCTCTTGGCAGTTATCTCCTCCACCAGCTCCACGGTGCGCTTCACATCCGGCATCACATCGGCCAACGCCTCAGCAGCCCGCCGCGCATCGACCTGCGACTGCGAAGAAAGACTGAGAATATCGCTAGCCGCCCCGCTACTCCGCTCCGCCAGCTTCCGAATCTCGGCCGCCACCACGCTGAAACCACGACCGTACTCCCCGGCACGAGCCGCCTCCACCGCCGCATTCAGGGCGAGAATGTTGGTCTGATTGGCTATCTCTGTGATAATGCCAATCTTCTCTGTAATCGTATCCACAGAGCGGGAAGAGTTCTGCGACAGCTCGTTCACCTCAACAACAGCCCCCTCCATACGGGTGGCCAGAGCCTTAGCCTCCAGGGCATTATCCGCCAAAAGCTGGATATTGCTCGCCATCAGATGCATCTGATCCGACACCCGCTCCACGCTCTGCGTCTGCGAAGCCGACCCCTCCGAAAGGTGCTGCGAGGCCCGGCGCAGCTGCTCAGAAGCCTGCTCCACATTCCCCGAACCATGGAGATACCCCTCCACAGCCGAGTAAACCTCATGGATCATCGACTCAAGCGCACGGGCTATCATCCCGAACTCACCGGTCTTACGCAGCTGCACCTCAGGAATCTCCACCTGGAAATTCCCCTGTGCACACTCCCGTATGACGGATAGAGTGCTTTCCACATCACGGGAAAAACGGGAGGTGAAAGCCCAGGCCACCAGAACGCAGATCAGCAGGCAGATCAGCAAGCCCGCGATGGACAAGCGATTAGTCCAGACATTATTCGCCTCGTAGCGAAGGTAGAGGCCATACGCCGCATCGTTGTACTGCGCAACCGTCGCATCGGTCGCCGCCTTAAGCGCATCGAGCGTCGCCTCATCCGCATGCGCCGGATCCACCTTCAGATGCTCAAAGCTCGCCTTCGCCTGCTCGCACATACCCACCAGCTTCTCCGCATCGGCCCTCACCTCCTCGTCCCCATTCTCCACCGCCACCTTACGCATCTTACCCGCATAGTATAGCGCCTTATCTATCTCCTTTACAACAACCTCATACGACTCGTCGCTCGGCTTACGGAGATACTCCTTCATGCTGTTGGACGCACGAAGATAGTACGCCTCAGAACCATTGGTATAGCCCATCTCCCGTATGAACTGGTGCGAACGATCCGAACCGAGGTAAGCCACGGTAGCGTAGATAATTAGCAGCAAGGCCAGGATACCAAAACCTATGTACAGTTTACCCCTGGTTGTGAGCCCCCTCATAGACATCTCATTTTAGATATTCTACCACTATATGCCCCATACCTAGCGCATATACAGCCTACGAAGATACTTAAAAATCCAATCATGCATACCATATTAAGTATTTACCTATCTTTGTAGCCCAATAGAATTGCCACTAGCGAGCCAAGGGCCTAAGCCACGTATGCGCATAGCCTACGATGCCAAGCGAATAACGAACAATCGGACTGGGTTGGGAAACTACAGTCGCTTCGTTGTGCGCATACTCTCCGACGCATTCCCCGACAACGAGTACCTCCTACTCTCCCCCTCGGCCGGAGACCACCTGCTCTACGAGGAGCTACTCGCCACCAAGGGGAACGTCATCATACGAACCCCACACTCCTTCATCGGCAAGAAAGTCAAGGTGCTATGGCGCAACTTCCGCATACTCCCCTTCCTCCGCCGTAGGGGCACAGACCTATACCACGGCCTCAGCAACGAGCTACCCATGGGCCTATGGCGCGGCAGGAGCAAAAGACCCAAAACCGTCGTCACCATACACGACCTCGCCTTCATCCGCCACCCCTCCTTCTACACCAAAATCGACCACCTCATCTACCGCTGGAAGTACGGCACTAGCGCACAGGCCGCCGACCATATCATCGCCGTGTCCGAATTCACCAAGCAGGATATCATCCGCTTCCTCGGCATACCGGAGGAGAAGATCTCCGTAGTCTACCAGGGGTGCTCCCCCAGATTTGCCGAGGCAAGCCACGAGGATGCCACCAGGAGCCGTGAAATCTACCACCTCCCCACCCGCTACATGCTCTTCGTCGGCAGCATAGAGGAGCGCAAGAACCTCAAGCTCGCCGTCGAGGCCCTCGC
>PDRH01000043.1 GCA_002748015.1 Bacteroidota bacterium
AATAGGGAGTTAGGGTAGAACTAAAAATATCGCTACCTTTGGGCTATGAAACGTCCGCTTACTGTGGCTACGCTGCTCATGGCGATTGTACTACTCTGTTCCTGCGCCTCATCGCGGAGAAGACCTCGCTCCTACGGGAAGCGACGGGGCTACCATGCGCCAAGCTGCAATTGCGGGAAGAAGCGTTTCATCGTCGCCCCGCAGGGGGATGTTTACTACAACGCGGGTTTTAGGAAGGGGTTTCACTAATATGGGAAATGGTCGGATGGCAATCGGGGTAATCGGGAGTGGCTCTTGGGCCACGGCTATAGTCAAGATTCTGCATGAGAACAACCCTCGTGTGAACTGGTACATCCGGCAGGAGGAGAGCCGGCGGGAGGTACGTACACGGCATCGCAACCCGCGGTACCTGTCAGATGTCCGCTTCAACATGGAGCATCTGCACCTTGCGGATTCCATCGATGAGCTGGTGGAGACCTCGGAGGTTATCTTCGTGGTGGTGCCCTCGGCCTACCTGGCCACATGGTTTGAGCCGCTGACGGCGGACCTCTCATCCCGCTTGGTGGTTACGGCCATCAAGGGGATTGTGCCGGGGGAACACCTGACAGCCTCCGAATTCCTCAAGCGGCATCATGGCCTATCGTATGCGCACATGGGCGTGGTTTCGGGGCCCTGCCATGCCGAGGAGGTGGCCATGCAACGGCTATCGTACCTAACCGTAGCGTGCAAGGCACCGGAGGACTCAGAGCGGGTTGCCAACCTGCTGCGCAGCGACTACATTCGCGTAACCCCGTCGCAGGATATATACGGGACGGAGTACTCGGCCATCCTCAAGAACATCTATGCAGTGGCCTCCGGCATAGGGCACGGGCTGGGATATGGGGATAACTTCCAGGCGGTGCTCACCTGCAACGCGCAGGACGAGCTGGAGCGCTTCCTAGAGGGCACCTACCCCTCGCCGCGGAATGCGAACGCCTCGCCCTACCTGGGAGACCTGCTGGTAACCTGCTACTCCCAGTTCTCGCGCAACCGAACCTTCGGGCTGATGATAGGCAAGGGCTACTCCGTGCTCTCGGCCCAGATGGAGATGAACATGGTGGCGGAAGGCTACTACGCCTCCGACGGCATCGACCATATCAGCCGCCAGCATGGGGTGGAGCTACCCATTGCGGAGACCATACACCGCATTCTCTACGAGGGGGCTAATGCCCGACGGGAGTTCGAGCAGCTGAGCACATTGCTCGTTTAGCAAGGAGGCAGCTGGAGAATAATGCAGAAGTACTACGCTGCAGCTAGCAATGGGGGGATGACGCAGGCAGAACGGTTCTGCAGGGGCTAGGGGTAGCATGATGAAACCGCTAAAGACATTTGACCATGGCAAATATACAACTCGGCCTAGGGCCACTGGCAAAGCAGATTGCTGACCAATCCCTCCCGCAGCTCGCCGCCCAGGGTAGAGAGGCCCTGGCCAGCCTACGGGGGGGAAGCTGCAGGGGGAACGATTTTATAGGCTGGGCCACGCTCCCGAGTGGCACCGAGAGCACCGCACTAGACGAGATCTACGCCATGGCTGCAGATATAGCGACGAGCTACGATGTGGCCTTCGTTATCGGCATAGGGGGGTCCTACCGAGGGGGCGAGTCCCTGCTCTCTGCCCTGCAAGACCAGCTGTCCGCCCCGCGCGTAGAGCTACGCTTCCTGGGGCTCACGCTGGACCCGGACTACGTGAATGCGCAGCTGCAGGGGCTGGAGGGTAAGCGCGTTGCAACGGTTGTCATCTCCAAATCGGGTACAACCCTAGAGCCGGCGCTGGCCTTCCGCCTCCTGTCGGCACGGCTACGGGAGCTTGGCCTCTACGAGGCAAAGGGGGGATACGTCATCACAGACCCCGAGGGGGGCGCCCTCCGGCAGATGGCGCAGTCGGAGGGCTTCCATGCGCTATCCATCCCCCCTTCGGTGGGTGGGCGCTACTCGGTGCTAACGCCGGTGGGGCTTCTACCCCTGGCGCTGGGGGGGGTAGATATCCGAGAGCTTATGCGGGGAGCGCAGCTGGCGCAGAATGAGAACTACGACCAGCAGGACGGAGGGGTCGCCCTGCAGTATGGCCTGCTGCGCAACCTGTTCTACCAGCATGGGAAGCAACTCGAGATTTGGGCTAGCTATTCGCCGTGGCTGGTCTCCTTCGGGGAGTGGTACAAGCAGCTGTTTGCCGAGTCGGAGGGCAAGGAGGGCCGAGGCGTGTTCCCTGTAGCCGTTAGCTACAGCACTGACCTGCATTCGCTGGCGCAGTACTTTCAGCAGGGGCTACCGCTCTTCTTCGAGACGCACCTGCTCTTCGGCCGAGCCCAGCACGACATAGAGGTTAGCCATACGCCGGGGAATGAGGATGGATTGAACTACCTAGCCGGACGGGGACTCCATGGCATCAACCGGGTGGCGGCAGCGGCGACCATCAAGGCGCACGAGACGGGGGGCATCCCCTGCATGACGCTAGAGCTACCGGAGCGCAATGCATTCCAGATGGGATACCTGGTGTACTTCCTAGAGCTGTCTTGCGCGCTCTCTGCGCTAATCCTGGGGGTAAATCCCTTTGACCAGCCCGGGGTGCAGACCTACAAGGCGAACATGGTGGAAATACTAAAGGGCTAGGGACCATTTCAAACAGCTAGGGGGTAGGCATAGGGGTTGACAGTGCGCAATAGCATGGTGTTACTTCTGGGGCGTAGCGTGGGGCTATCCCCCAAGATATATAGGGCATAGGCGTGCCGCTAGGGTATCGGCCGGGACATGAAGGATGGCGAAGATGAGTAGTAGCATAAAGGGGTGGCAGGGGGCGCTGGCTGGCTTCCCCCGGCGGTCTACCATCTTCCTACTACGGTCTATTCGCCGCTTGCTGGTGGGGGTACTCATCGCCGTAGGTCTGCTTCTCCTGCTGGTCTACGTTGCCTTCCTCTTCCCCTACATGCAGCGGAAAGCAGGGGAGCTGTTCTGCGCCATCTCGGAGCAGACGGTGGGTATCCGCTGCGAGATGGGTTCACTTGCGCTGCGCTTCCCTGCGGCGGTTACCATCGAGGACTTCACGGTGTACGACGATGCGAACGACACCATCATCTATGCGCACCGCTGCACCTCCTCCCTCTCCTTCCTGAAGCGACGGGGACGCTACCTCGGCCTGGGATATACGACGCTCGATAGCGGGATGTTCCAGCTGGTGGCCGATTCGTCGGGGCTGCTGAACGTGAAGTCAATGGTGGCCAAATTCAAGCGGAAGAACTCTCCACCTCGTCCCGGCCGGGGCTTCGAGATGAGCATTGAGAAGGTGCTATTCCAGGGGCTACGCTTCCGTATGCGCCGCAACCCGGATACGGTTACCCCGGGGCGCATCAACTACAAGGACATGGACGTGTACAACGTGGACGGGCAGATAGACCACTTCTACGTGCTACGCGATACGGTGGAGATACGGGTTAGCCGCATGCAAGCCGAGGAGAAGTCGGGCTTCAAGGCTGAGGAGGTGGATATCGATATGTCGCTCTGCTCTCGGCATATGACCTTCAGGGACTGCTCGGTACGGACGGCGCACGACGACGTAACCGTGCCGCTGGTCCGGATGGAGTACGATGGCTTCCAGGCCATGTCAGACTTTCTGCACAATGTGGATATGGAGGTGGAGCTCGCCCCCTCAACAATACGGCTGCGTACGCTGGGCTACTTCACGCGCTTTCCCTGGGGGCCTGGGCTAATCGTGCGGGGGGCAGGCCGATTTGAGGGCAAGGTGGCTAACTTCCGCCTGCGGGATATCTGGCTGTCTGTGGGGGACAATACGGTTTTTCGCGGCGAGGGGACGATGGAGGGCCTACCGGAGATAACCCAGACGCTGGTGAACTTCAGCTTCAAGGACTTCAAGACCTCCGTCTCTGACATCTCCTACGTGGTGTCGGAGCTTACGCAGCAGCCCTTCTCGCTGCCGCCCACGCTACGAAACGTGCGGCAAATTGGCTACCAGGGGTCGCTGATTGGCTTCCTGAACGATTTCGTGGCCTATGGTACGCTACGCTCGAACATCGGCCAGGTAAAGACGGACCTTTCGCTGCGCTACGACAAGAAGGGGACAGCCTTCCAGGGGCGCATCGCCACAAAGCACTTGGCGATAGACCGGATCATGCAGGACAGCACCGTCGGTAGGATGTCGCTGACGGCCTCAGTGGATGGTATACTCCCCAAGCGGGGAACCCCGAGCGTTCGGGTCGATGGGGATATCTCGCATATCCGCCTGCTGGGGAGCGACTACCACGCCATCGAGCTGAAGGGGCATCTAGCCCCCCGAAGGTACTCTGGTAGCCTACGGGTGAGGGATACCCTACTGAAGCTCGACTTCGACGGGCTCGTGGACCTGGCGGCAGAGCAGCCCATATTCGAATTCCAGTCGACCATAACGCGGGCCGACCTCTACGGTATGCACCTGATGAAGGAGGATAGCCTGTCGGTGCTTAGCACGGAGATTTCAGCCTCCATGAGCGGGAAGGACTTTGACTCCTTCGAGGGGGATGTGCGGCTCTTTGACCTCCGCTATAGGAATAGCCGGGGTGAGGCCTCCCTCCCCTACGCGAACTTCCTGGCGCGGAACGTGCTGGCGGGAAAGGTTTTCACCATGGATTCGGAGCCGCTAAGCGGCACGGTATGGGGCGGCAAGAAATTTGCGCCGCTCTGGGCGAGCGCGCAGCGAGTGCTATCCTACCACCTACCTACCTTCTGGCCGGGCACCTCCCTACCTGATCGGGAGGAAGAGGAGCCTGATAGCGGCTTACCCTACCGGGCGGAATTCCGGGTGGGTAGCCTTAACCCCATACTGCAACTCTTCCAACCGGAGGCGGTCATTGCGCCCGACACCTACCTCAATGCTGGGTACGACACCGAGGGGGAGACCTTCGACTTGATCTTCCGGTCGGACTCGCTCCGCTACAAGAACATCGCCCTGGCGAATGCGGAGCTACGGGTCAACCGCTTCGATACGATATCCCGGCTGGAGCTAAGGGTTGATGAGGGTAAGCTCTCTGCCTTCACTGCGGAGAACATGGCGGTGAACGTGGCGGTAGGCATCGATAGCGTCCACTCGCTGGTGGCCCTACAGTCGCATGCCATCGATTCGTCCTCTCTACGCCTGGAGTTCACCAGCAACCTGGAAAGGAAGGAGGACGGAGCATGGCGCGCAATAACGAGGCTGCAACCCTCGGTGCTGTCCGTGCTGGGCAAGACATGGAAATTCTCGCGGGCTCGCATCACGGCCGATTCCTCAAAGATTAGCGTACAGAACTTCTCGCTACGTGCAGGGGGGCCGCGCCTGCTGGCCTACGGCGACATATCAAAGCGTAGTAGCGATACGCTACACGTGCTACTGGACAACGTGGATCTCAATCTTCTGGATCCCCTTGTATCGCCCCACCGTGTGGAGGGGGGGATTCGTGGTGATCTTACCATATCCTCCCTGCTAAGCACGCCGGCATACACCTTCCAGCTAGAGCAAAAAGACCTGGCCTTCAACGGTGCATACATCGGTTCATCCTCGCTCAGGGGGGATTGGGCTGGTAGCGAAAACCCCTTCCAGATAGATTTTGAGAACCACGACCTAAAGGGTAAGACCAACATGCGCATAGGCATGCTCTGGGATGTGGGGAAGAAGGAATTCAACGGGCAGGTACTGCTGGACAGCCTATCGCTCTCGCTACTCCATCCGCTGACGGGCGGAGCGGCCAGCGGGGAGGGGGGGATCTCCGCGGACATCACCCTACAGGGCACGCCCAAGATGCCGAGGGCAGAAGGACGACTACACTTCAACTCAGCGATTATCTACGTCCCGTACCTGAACGAGAACTTTCTGACCTCAGATACCCTAAGCTTCAAGGGCTACCGGATACGCGCCAAGAATTTCGACATTGCAGATACAAAGGGAGGGCATACTGCGCTCACCGGCTGGCTGGACTTTGAGGACTTGAAGACCCCCATATGCCAGCTACACGCCAAGGCGGAAAATATGCACCTGCTCAATACCCGGCTGAACGTGCCGGGGCTATTCTACGGCCGCCTCAGCTCGACCTTCGAGGCGGATGCCCATGGGCCGCTCAAGGACCTATCGCTAACCCTCTACGCAAAGACCGAGCCGGGGACTGACCTAACCTTCCGCCTCCCGACACAGGCGACAGCCAAAGATTCGCGGCAGCTGCGCTTCGTCCAAGCGGCCGATTCGAGCGGGATAAAAAAGCCCATGGAACTCATCTCGCCGAAGCTCTCCCGCTTCCTCTCGCTATCGGCCGACTTCGACATAACTGACGATGCGGTGGCGCAGATTGTAATCAACCAGCGGACGGGCGATATGCTACGAGCGCAGGGGGGCGGGAACATCCATATGGTGCTGGACAAGGACGAGCAGATGCCACAGATCTACGGGGAGTACACCATTCAGCGTGGGGAGTATACCTTCGTCCTGGAGGGTATCCTCTCGAAGAAGTTCCGGATACAGCGGGGCAGCCGCATCCGCTTCTCGGGCGGGCCGCAGTCAGCCTACGCGGACATCTATGCCAGCTACCAAACGAGGGCCTCGCTCGACAAGCTCTTCATCGGGGCGGCGCAGGATAAGTACAAACGACGGATTCCGGTGGAGTGCATCGTGCACATCGAGGGCTCGCTACAGTCACCACGGATATCCTTCGACGTGAAGGTGCCCCAGGCCGACCAGGAGACGCAGTCGCTCATTGCGGCGGCCATCAACACCGAGGAGAAGGTTATGCGGCAGTTCGCCTCCCTGCTACTGCTGAATATGTTCGCTGGGGGGATACAGACGCAGAATCAGGGTGGCCCTGAGGGCGAGACGCAGCAGGACGATAGCGAGGGGGATGCGAACTTCCTGCTATCCTCCTTCTGGGAGCTGCTCTTCAACCAGGTGAACTCCTGGCTGGCGCAGATAGAGAACGCCCCTTCGATTGACCTGGGGTTCAACTACCGCCCGAACCGCCGGGAGGGACAACCCAACCAGGATGAGGCGGAGGTTTCCGTATCCATGCAATGGCTCGATGGGCGGCTCAATGTAGATGCGAACTGGGATATATCGCGCAACAATACCTCCTCGGCCGTAGCCGGGGACATCGTGGTAACGCAGCAGTCCTCGCTCTCGCCCAACCTGAAGTACAAGGCCTTTGCGCGCTCCAACGACGACCTGGTGTTCTCGGACCTCTCGCCCTACACGGCTGGAGCGGGCGTGGTGTTCTCGCAGACCTTCGACACGTGGAAGGACCTATGGCATAAGTTCACCTCGATATTTCGGCGAAAGGGGAAAAAGAAGGACAAGAAGAAAGCCGAAGGGGAGAAAGAAGAGAAGGATAAGGATGGGATGAAGGCAGCAGTTGTTCCGCCTGAAACAGACACTACGCCCGAGGAGGCTGGGCCTCAAGAGGAGCAGGAAGAGCCCTCCGAACCGGAGGATGCTGATAGCGGCGAAGGGGAAGCTGACGAAAGTGCGACAGAGGTCGAAGCAAAGGACTAATCCTGCAGGTGGGCCTTCCACACGATGCAGGGTATATGCGGGCGGAAGAGCAAGGCGGCAGCTAGGCACAGGGCCCCGCCACCTATGATGGTATAGGGTACACCTGCGTACTTAGATACGGCCCCCATAATCAGCGAGCCAATAGGGGTGATGCCCATAAAGGTCATCCCGTAGAGGGCGATAACCCGGCCACGCATCTTGTCGTCCACCACGGACTGCAGGTAGACGTTGGTCCCTGCAAACATCGTGATGAGGCCAAAGCCGGTAAGGTACAGTATGGGGACGACGAACCACACCGTCCGGAAGAAGGGGAAGGTCAGCAAGCCCGATGCAAACAGGAGCATGCATATGTATATCAGGAGGGGGAATCGCACTACGGATTTACGAGTGGCCAGGAAGAATGCCCCGGTGAGGGACCCCGCCCCTATGGCGCTGGTCATATAGCCGAATGCCGTGGCCGAGCCGCCCATGAGCTTGGTGAAGGCGGGTAGGAAGACCTGGAAGGGCATACCGAGCAGGCTGGCCGAGGCCACCAGGAAGAGCATGTAGCGGATAGAGGGATGGCGCATAGAGTATGCAACCCCTTCGCGCAGGTCCTCCATGATGCGCTTGGGCTTAGCCTTGGGGCGAACATTGATGATGCGCATGGTGGCCAGGATGGCAACGATACCGGTATAGCTAAGCGTGTTAATCAGGAAGCACCAGCCCTCCCCCACCGAGGCGATAAGCGCCCCGCCAATCATAGGGCCAATGAAACGGGCGGTGTTTATCATGGTGGAGTTCATGGCCACCGCATTGGAGAGGAGGTCGCGATCCCCCACCATGTCAAAGAGGAAAGCATGGCGGAAGGGTGTGTCGAAGGCGGTTACACTACCCAGAAGAAAGGCGATTAGTATAATATGCCATATCTGGACGGTATCGGTCATGATGAGGATGGTCATGGCCAGGGAGAGGAGCATGGCCATTATCTGCGTGGATAGGAGGCCGATTCGCCTATTGAGCCTGTCGGCGTAGACACCCGCAAAGGGGGTGAGCACCAGGCCAGGGATTTGCCCAGCAAAACCTACGAGGCCCAGCAGGAAGGACGAGGCGGTGAGCCGGTAGACGAGCCACCCGAGAGCGATGTTCTGTATGAAGGAGCCTATGAGCGAGACCGTCTGCCCCAGGAAGAAGTTGCGGAAGGAGGGAGCCTTTAGCGCACGGAAGGCAAAGCCGACCTTGGTAAAGTAGCTTCTGGGGTCAATATATCTGAACATGTTCGCAGGCTTTAACGCGCAAAGTTAGCTCTTTTGGGCGTGGTAGAAAAGGGATGCTATGACCCTACTTAAAGCCATTATATTTTACTACCTTTGCAGGGGATGGGAATCCAGCGTGGGCTGGATGTGCGGGACTACACAATAGCATTAAGAAGGAGAGCAGCTATGGAGTTTTTGAATGCGCTGAAATGGCGCGCAGCAGTAAAGAAGTTTGACCCGAATAGGCGGGTTAGCGATGCAGATTTTGCGATGATAAAGGAGGCCATCCAGCTAAGCCCCTCCTCGATTGGCCTACAGCCCTACGAGGTGATGGTAATAGAGGGGGTCGAAATGCGCAGCGCGCTACAGCCGCTCTGCTGGGGGCAGGCCCAAATCGTGGAGTCCGACCGCCTACTACTCTTCTGCCACATGCTCAGCCTACCAGATGAATACGTCGTCACCTGCGGTGAGCAGCATAGCCAAGCCAGAGGAGGCGACCCCGCCATGGTTGAGCAGGTAAAGATGGTAGTGGCCAATCTCATCGGTTCGCGTAGCGCGGAGCAGGTGGCTGCCTGGGCCAATGCTGAAGTACATATCGCGACGGGCGTAGCCATGTCGGCATGCGCTGCGCTGGGGATAGATGCCTGCCCCATCGGTGGTTTCCAAGCCGAGGATGTGAGCGAGTACCTCGGGCTGAAGGCGCGCAACCTAGGTCCCTCCCTTTTCCTTCCAATAGGCTACCGGTCGGCTAAGGACATGTACTGCCAACTACCGAAGGTGCGTAAGCCAATGGATAGCCTCTTCATCGAACCGACGCAAAAGGGCTAGGGCAAGGTGTTTCGCAGATTATTACTAACTTTGCGAAGATAGTTGAGGCAGCAAATCAAAATAGATAAACATTACAATGGCAAAGAACAGCAACGTAGCACTAGGCTTTCTAGTGGGCGCCGCGGCAGGTGCAATACTAGGTATACTATACGCCCCGGACAAGGGGAGCAAGACCCGTCGGAAGATTTCCCGAGAGATGGACGACTACAAGGAGAAGGCCGGGGAGAAGATGAGCGACACGTTTGAGGACGTAAAGGAGGAGGCCGAGGAGGTTCTCTCCCGGATGAAGTCCCGAGTAGGGAAGCTCGAGAGCGACCTGAAAAGGGTGATAAAACGTAGCAAGGAGGCGGAAGCAGAAATCGTAGCGGAAGAGCCAGAGGCATAGCGAAGCACGACGCAGGATATGGCGCAGCACACACGGGGGTTCAGTCCTAACGTGGGTGTTGCGCCTTTGCTTTTTGGCATCTATTTCCTCTAGCAACCAACAAAATAAATAGCTTATAGCCATGCTATTCCCACGCGTATACGAGACCTCGGCGGATGTACTCGCCACTCTAAAGCTCTACGTTGACGACCAAATTTCCCTGATGCGTGCGCGGGCCATGCTGCAGATTTCAGGCCTGCTTTCATTCGTGTTGCTATCGATCTTCCTGATTATTGCGGCATCCGTTTTCTTCCTCTTCATCGCTATAGCCTTTGGGATATGGATAGGGCAAAGGCTCGGCTCTATATCCCTAGGGTTTCTCTGCTCGGCCGGCCTTTGGGTGGTCATCATGGGCATCTTCTACTACTTCCGCACGGGCCTGTTCATCGACCCCATGCTCCGCAGATTGTACCGTTTTTCAAAGGAAGCCCGCAAGCAAACCGCTGAGCGCGCAGAGGATGCCCCCTACCGTAACACCGAGGCGCTGGAGCAATATCAGCAAGAGCTGGAACAAAAGCTACGCCATGAGGAGGCCTTTATCGCCAAGCGAATAGATGGGCTGCGCAACGATGCCTCCAACGACCTAATAGAGAGTGCGCTCGGCGTGCTAATGAAAGCTTCTAGCCTAAGCCTACTACGAGGGCTAAAGGATGCATTCAGGAAGCGTACGAACAAGTAGACCACTAATAGCCCAGATATTCTCAAGCCATGGGACGTAGCAAGGAGCTAGGACTAAGGAAACACCTAGAGAGACTCGAGGAGCGGGGAGGCGTTCATGAGGTACCCGTAGCTGTATCCACCCACCTGGAGATGGCGGAGCTGGCGCACCGGTCGCTATTCGGCGAGCGTGCGGGCCAGGCTCTGGTACTCCGCCCCGAGGAAGAGGCGGACTTCCGGGTGGTCATGAACCTGTACTCCTCGCGGGAGCGAATGCTTGAGATACTCCGGGCCTCTAGCTACGAGGAGGTGGCGCAGCGCATAGAGAAGCTCATGAGCGAAGGGCGTACCCCGCGCCCCAGCCTCAAGCTCCGGCTTGAGGGGCTACGCGTACTCCTGGAGATTAACCGCTACCTTCCCAAGCCCCAACGAGGCGATGTGCCGGCACAAGAGGTCGTAATGCAAAGCCCAGACCTAGGGCGACTGCCCATCCTGCAAACCTGGCCCTACGATGGTGGGGCGTTCATCACGCTACCGATGGTCATAACGCGCGACCCCGATACGGGGGTTCGTAACGTTGGTATGTATCGCATGCAGGTGATGGATGGGCAGACGACCGGCATGCACTGGCATACCCATAAAACGGGTGCGAACCACTACAGAGCCTACGCCAAGCGGGGCGAGCGGATGCCCGTCGTCGTAGCACTCGGCGGCGACCCCCTGCTGGCCTACTGCGCCTCCGCCCCCCTCCCAGAGGGGATGGACGAATGGCTGCTGGCCGGCTTCCTACGCCGAGAGCCGGTTCGCCTGGCAAAGGCCAAGACCTGCGATCTAGACATCCCTGCGGAGGCAGATATCATCATAGAGGGCTACGTAGACCCCAGCGAACCCCTGCACACCGAAGGCCCCTTCGGTGACCATACGGGCTTCTACTCCCTAGAGGATGAGTACCCTCTCTTCCATGTAACCTGCATCACCCACCGTAAGGATGCGCTTTACCCTGCCACTGTAGTGGGCGTGCCCCCCATGGAAGATGCCTATATCGCAGAGGGTACAGAGCAGATTTTTAAGCCCCTACTACAGGAGACGCTAAGCCCAGAGCTTAAGGACCTGTGGCTTCCCCCCATGGGGGTGGCGCACAACCTCGCAATTGCCTCTATTAGCCACAGCTACCCCGGGCAGGGAGAGCGCATTGCAAGCCTCTTCTGGGGAGCCGGGCAGATGATGTTTACTAAGTACATCGTGTGCGTATCCGAAGAGATTTCCCCTAGAGACGTGCCCTCCGTACTGGGGGCTATCGCCACCGGTGTCAAGGAGCGGGGGCATCTCCTATTTTCACGTGGCCCGATGGACGTATTGGATCACGCTGCAAGCAGCATGGGATATGGTGGGAAGCTGCTCATCAATGCGCAGGGTGGCACGCACAAATCGGGAGTACAACTCAACTGGCGGGATCACCAGGAGGGCACGACCCTCTGGGTGGATAGCACGCCCCTTCTGCATGTAGTGCGCTCGGATGCGCCATTTACCCCAGATCATCATGATAGGCTACTAGCCAAGGGCAGGAGCCTATTAGGCGTGGTGCCCCTATGCCTTGCGCTGGTCGACCACAATGCCCCGATAGAAGACCCGGGTATCCTTCTATGGATAGTGCTGGGTTCAACCTCGCCCGACAGGGACATCATAGTGAAGGATCACGAGCATGGTATAAGCCTGCTGGTGGACGGCCGGGCAAAAAGGCCTGAACAAAGCGGAAGACCCTGGCCTAATGTGGTGTGTAGCCAGCAGACGACCATCAACAGGGTGGATGAACAGTGGGCAAGCTATGTACTGGGACGTTTCGTAGCATCCCCCTCGCTAAAGGTTAAGGGCTACGAGTGGGGGGAGGGTGCGCATGCAGATTTTAGCAACTAGACTCCGTGAAGATGAAGCGACTCGTACTACTCATTGTATTTGTTTCTGGGCTGGTCGCTCTGGGCAAAGGGCAGAGCTATTCTGACAGCACAATAGTCCTCAGCACGCTTACCGTGAGCGATGGACTCGCACAATCAACGGTACATGACATACACCTGGATACATACGGACAGCTATGGTTCGCAACCTCTGGTGGACTCTCCAGGTACGACTGGGAGGATTTCGTCACCTATCAACATCTGCCCGATGATACCACCAGCCTGGCCAACAGCTATATCAGCGGGCTTTGCGAGGGGATAAACGGTCAAACCTGGATTACAACCCGGAGCGGTCTCTCTTGCTTCGACCCGTCAACCCTCCAATTCACGAACTATACCATCAAGTATGCGGGTGCAAAGGGCCAGCAGATTCACTGCTGCTCCAATCCCATCTACGACAAAGAGGGGTATGTCTGGGTGCTCAACAGCCAGCACCTAGTTAAATTCGACGTGAACTCCGGGGAAAGTAAGCTATTCCGCTTGCCTGATGGTAACAGCGCGTGTGCTAGCCAACCTTCGCAGCAACAGCTCATTCAGGATATCGCCAATAACCTCTGGGTCGTTTCCAGGGGGAAGATTCATATCTTCAGCCCCAAAGATCGGAGTTTTATTCGTCCAGAAACCACGCCCTACAGCATTACCGAGAAGATGATGCAAGGGGTAGTGGGAATTGCCACGACTGCGCTAGGAACTATTTGGCTCAGCGATGGCAGACGCCTCATAGAGCTGAGCGCAGATGCCGGAGTGGAGCTTTACCCCCTCCCTCGCCAGCTACAAACTAAGCGCATTACTAGCCTTTGGACTGATCGCCAGGGCACCCCTTGGTTGATTATTGGCGGACAACTGGTACACTACAAACCCAAGCAGAAGCATTGGCAACTACTCAAGCTCTATAATGCGCAGGGGAAGATTTTCCTACGTCCTGATAGCCGAGGCTTCTTCAAGCAGAAGGGCAAGTACTGGCTCCCTCTCCCTATGGGTATTGGCTACTGGGAAGACCGACCGTATATGTTCGAGCCACACCTGGCAGAGCAGCATCCGATGACTCCCTTCACCTTCCGACAGGTACGGGGGATATACTCACCGAATGATACGAGCATTTGGGTGGGGACTTTCCCCTTCGGGCTAACGAGAGTTAATCGTATCCGAGGGGGCAACAAGACCTACCGCTGGAAGGGCGATGAAATAGAGGGTGAACGCCAGCACGTAAACCTCTTCCGACGGCTTGCAAACGGTAGGCTTATAGGGGGGACATCCAGCGGATTTATTAGCTATCAGTCCCGAACGGACAGCTGGGGGAAAAGCTACCTGGGGGCAAGCAATCCAACCATACGCAAGCGTCTAGATGCTCTGAATATTAGCTGCCTGGAGGAGCTAGACGATGGGGCTCTAGCAATAGGTACGAGCGATAGCCTGTACTACCTCAGCGCAGACCGTCAAAACCTAGAGGGCTTTCGCCCCCTGGGGCAACTCGATGTGCAGAGCCTTGCCCTCGACCCCAAGGGCTACCTCTGGGTTGGGAGCTGTGCTGGGTTGCAACGAGTAAAGTTCCAAGATACCTCCATCTATACCTACCACACTGCCCATGGCAAAGGGGGAGAAGGCAACCTAGCCTTTCCATCCCTGCGGATTGGTAAGGAAGGGAAAATATACGTTGGGACGAACGTGGGGCTCTTCAGCGTTGACCACTCAAAACAAGTGCTAGAAAGGGTGCTCGATGAGGGCTACTTCAACCGGAATAGCATTTCTTCCATCACCATGGACGACCTCGGCAACCTTTGGATCGCCACGGACAAGAGCATCGCCGAGTACGACCCGTTAGAAAGAAGCTATAGGGTATATAGTACCCCTGACGGTCAGCCGCTGAAGGAGTTTAGCCCAGGTAGCTATTTCATATCCAAACAGGGACGCATCTACCTGGGCGGTGCCAATGGCTTCATATCCTTCAACCCTAAGGACAAGCCAAAAACGGACCTTGGCAACTACCGCATCATCATCTCGCAATGTCTTGCGCACAGCTCGAAGCGTTCACGAATGGTACCTGTACAGGGGACCCGTACCATAACAATGAACCCAGAAGACAACTCCCTGACCGTTTACTTCAGCCTGCTGAATGATAATCCCAAGCACAGCGTAAAGTATCAGGCTATGCTACCCAAGCTTAGCGGGCGGTGGATTGACATATACTCCAAGAATATCATAACCTTCACCGGGCTAGATGAAGGGGAATACACCCTACACTACAGAGCCTCCATGAGCGAAGACGTATGGATAGAGGGAACTCCGTATACCATTATCGTTAAGCGGAGCTTTCTGCGTTCAAAGCTGGCTCGGATGCTGGCGCTTGGTATGCTGGGATTGGTCCTCATTGCCCTATTTTGGGCTGTCATCTCTAGAAACCGTAGCCATCGTGAGGCACTTGCCAAACACCAGGAGAATCTAGCCCTAATCAACCAGCAGAATCATACGCTCGTAGCGCAAAACCAGAATATCGAAGCCTCCATCTGCTACGCTAGGCGGATACAGCAAAGTATCCTACCCTCCAGGTGGAACTTGGAAAATATACTACCTGAGTACTTCCTGCTCTTCAGACCCAAGAATGTACTCAGCGGGGATTTCTACTGGATATCGCACTACCACTCGACTGTATACATCGCTGTGATAGACTGTACGGGCCACGGTGTGCCCGGTGCAATGATGACCATCATAGCAGAACGCTACCTACGGAGCATTATCACTTCGCAGCAATACCAGAGCGCAGCGAGAATACTCAATGAGCTCAACGAGCTACTCCTGCACCGAAGTAGCGACGAGGTCGGCGGTGGTATCACTGAGGATGCCATGGATATTGGACTCTGCGTGGTTGATACCAAGCATAACATGATTGATTTTTCAGGGGGCTTCTTCTCTCTCCTGCACTACAATGCTAGCGGCTTGCATGAATACAAAGGCGACTCCATATTCAGCGGGGTAAACCCGGGGGTAACATTCACTTCGCGCCAGCTTCGCTACACGCCGATGGATATGTTCTACCTGTACTCAGACGGCTATACAGATCAGTTTGGCAAGGATGGACAAGAGAGGTTCGGACAAGAGAGGTTTAAGGGTCTAATCGCCCGTATGGCAAGCCTACCGACGAAAGCACAATCAGAAATCCTCAACTCTGAACTAGAAAACTGGATGGGACTGGAGGAGCAGGTAGACGACATAACCGTGCTGGGATTCCGCAGCCAATTCACCGAATAGCGTAGCTATCAACGAATATACGACTAAGGAGCAGAAGCGATAAAAGAGCTAGTTAGCGTATGCCCCAGCATTGGGGACTCCCCCATGTACTGCGGGCTGCTCAAAGGGGAAGCCTAACATATCCCTTCCCCCACCTAAGGGGGCGAGTCCTTTTTGACCTAAGCCCACCGCAGGACTTTGAGGTTGGAGCTTGAAATCACCCCCCAGTGGGTTGGTCAGCCTTGGAGCCGAGTTGCTCGCTCCCTCCCCAACGATTCGCATCCGCATGTCGCTATCAGATAGGGGGAGTATGGAATGGGTAAATAGTACATTACCAGCATCGCTATCCACACGTGTAAGGGCTATTTCTTCCTCCCTGTCCCCCCAAACAATGCTGTTTTGCACCAACAACGTATTCCTATCCGACATTTCGGGACGCTCAAGGCGTATAAGCGGTCCACGGCGTAGCTGGAGCTCCGGGAGGACAGAGTATACGGTTGTCTGAACTAGGCTGGCGCGGGCATTATGCAGACGTAGAGCACTTCGCGCCCCTTGCGCTATCAGGCATCCATACAGTTGCACCTGACTATGCTCCAGATATAGGGCATCTAGCCCATAGTAGAGTAGCTTACACCAACGGATTGGCAGGTTGTATGCAGCCGCGCTAGCCCCCTTCTCCTGCTCTACGTACAGAGCGGTCACTGCATTACGTATCTCAGCATACTCAAAGATATGCCCCTGGCTTTCGGGGTAAAGATGTACCCCATTCCACAAGCCCAACGCGCGACGATAGTAACGATCTACCCTATCTGCTCCAAGGACAACCGGATGCTGGCTAGAGCCAGCGAGGCAGAGCGTCCCCTTAACCTCGAGGCCACATTCCCTGGGGAAATAAAGCTGCGCTCCATTTATGAGGCTAAGGCTTGCACCGGGATGTACAGTGATACTCCCACTGGCTATCCTGGCTCGCGGCCCCTTGCTACCATCCAACACAACATCCGAACGAATATCAAGCTGATTGAATGGTTGGACATTCATGGTCCAGGCAAGAAGCGGTATGGCATGGTCACCGCTACTGGTCTTTACAAGAAGCTTATCATTACAACGGCTTACGGTATCATTGGCAGCGTGCTCATTCCTGAAGCGAAGGAAGACCAGAATACTATCATGCGAATCAAGCCTTACATTCTCCACGACCGGGCCGGGTCGTCCATCCACCAATGCAACATAGGGACTGGCTTCTCCCCCCTGCAGGGATATTCTGGGTATACTAAGCGATCGCTTAGTCGGGTTGAAAACCGATAGTACCATAGTGGGAGATGTACGACCTACGAATACCGAGTCGAAGTTTACTGTATCTAGCGAGAAGCTTAGCACAGAGGGGTCATCAAGAGTAGTTACGCTCTTTTCACAGGCCGACAACACCATAAAAAGAAAAAAGAGCGTGGCGAATATCTTTGCCACGCTCTTCGATAGTCTATCCATAGAGGCCTGTATCAGCACCAACGGTTCCCTTCCGCTAGAAAGGCAAATCGTCAAACGCTCCACCTGCTACAGCACCGCCATCCTGAGTCGGGAAACTCGCTCCCCCCTGCTGAGGTTGTACTGGTTGCTGGTAGCCCTGTTGAGGTTGCGCTGGTTGCTGGTAGCCCTGCTGGGGTTGCATCGGCTGCTGGTAGCCCTGCTGCGGCATGGGGGCTTGCCCCTGTGCTGAATCTGCCAGCGTCTCCAAACGCCAGCCACGGATTCCGGTAAACCAACGCCCCTGATACTCGCGGGACTGTATATTCACCGAAACGCGTATGCGCGAACCCTCTGGAATATTATCCGCTAGATGTGCGCTATTGTTGAATAGCTCCACACATATTTTTGTCGGGTACTGCACGTCAGTCAGCGCAATGACGATATCCTGCCGCTGCCACTGCCCCCGGGCGCTCTCCCCAGTAGCGAGAGGCATCTTCTGCTCGAGTACCCCTACGATATCACAACCACCATTGACCAAATCCGCCATGACAACTCCTCCTGCTTAAAGCTACTTCTGTTTGTATTCACCCTTCTTATAGGCCTCAACCTCCTTGGCGTTGAGGATATGAACAAGGTGCACATCAAATACCATCACCGCATTACCAGGTATACCGGGACGCCCACGCTCACCGTAACCCAAGCTGGGCGGGATATAGAGGGTACCTTTGCCCCCCTCCTTGAGCATAGGGATAGCAATCTTCCAGCCCTCAATTACATTCCCCACATTGAGTACAGCCGGACCACCATGGCGCTCGCTCGCATCGAACACTTCACCATCGGCCAGCCTCCCTGTATACTCTATCTCAACCCAGCTCGTATCAATCGGGGAGCCCCCCTCCCCCTGCTCAGTAATGAGGTATACCAAACCCGAAGAATCACGC
Source organism: Bacteroidota bacterium (assembly GCA_002748015.1). Classification (GTDB taxonomy): domain Bacteria; phylum Bacteroidota; class Bacteroidia; order Bacteroidales; family CAJPTX01; genus Bacteroides_D. The sequence goes on from PDRH01000043.1 coordinate 18,264, forward strand.
TGTACGCCGGGTTGCTTCTCCACCGAATCCAAGAAAGCATTACTCTTTACTAGTCGCTCTGCGGCCAGACGCTTCTCATTCGCCTCCATGTAGAGCTGAATATTCTGCTGCATCTGCTGCACCTCCATCTCACTGTTACCGGCATAGGCATCCTTCAGCCCTTTGGCCAGATCGTCAAATGAGAACTCCACCGACTGCTCCCTAAACATTTCGCCCAGCTGGGCACCTACAGCATAGCTAAAAGTCTTGGCATCTACTTCACCCTCGGGCTTTGCCCCAGACTCCGATTTTCCCTCCTGACCAGCCTTGGCTGGCTTATCAGACTTGCCACCACAGGAACCCAGGCTAAAAGCCACAGCCAGCGACAAGGCAACCACCATCATTACTTTCTTCATACTTCTTAATCTTGTTTGTCTGGAGCCTATCACCCCAGAGGTACTAATGCGCAAAGGTAAGCTATTTCGAACCAAATACAAAAGGGTGGACACGCACTTTGCGCATCCACCCTTGTTGAGTGACCCCGGCGGGATTCAAACCCACGACCTTCAGAACCGGAATCTGACGTTCTATTCAGCTGAACTACGGGGCCTCATTTCGCCCGCAAAGGTAGTACTATTTTCCGGAAAGAGAAGAGTGTACAGCAATTAATCAAGAAGAACGCCCAACACCAGGCCTAAAACTCCCCTCATGATCAAGTGCACAGGGGAATAGGCTATGAGAAGAATGGTTGCTTCTGCTCCACCTACCCTAATTTGCGAACTTCGTGAGCGTAATGGAGCTACCCCCTTGAGCTGGGAATGCCTGGGTATACCCCAAAAGGGTCAAGCGCATCTCACCAGTAAGCACATACCCCAACGTCATCACGCCGGTCTCCGTATTGTACACCCCATCATACTTAACCCCATCCTTCCCCTCATACTCCACCATTCCATCTAGCCCCTCCTCTGCCTGCAGATGAATATTAAGATCGTATTCGCCCACCTCCTCCGCGATTTTCTCGAGTACATCAGCCCGATCTATCCTTAGCATGATTTCCTTGCCATTCCTCTCGCCTTCCCGGAGATGAAGCGTACCCTCCCTCCCCAACTCCGACTTATACGACAAGACCCACTCCCCTTTGGCCTTACCCGCCTTCACCTTGAGCTTCTGCATCACGTAAACACACCCAAGATTCTTCTCATCCTCGCTAAAAATTCCCTCATCCTCAAAGATTTCACAGTGCCATACATCTTCAGCGCTATATAGCCCCTGGGGTGTCTCCATGTCAACATTGCTACAGGCTGAAATGGCCATCCCGGAAAGAACGATGAAGAGGCCTGCTAGTATACCGTGTAATCTATACATACAGGAATGTTTTCTCTATTGTCCGCTAAAGTTCTCAAATGCTCATACTTTACTATTGGCATAGACAGTGGCTCAACATGCAATCTACTATCACCCGGATTAAGCCCGAATGAAGCAGGGGCGATCCACATCGCTAAGGCTTTCAACATAAGCATAGCCTCCATCCGCAAAACGCATCACATCGTCCGGCGCTGCAGACTGCTCCCGCATCAGATAACGAGCCATCATTCCACGGCAGGTCTTCGTGTGCACCACTATCGTCTTAGGCTTCCCTCGGCTAATTACCTTGAACGAGGGCTGAATAACCCGCACCTCGCGAGCCACCCGCCTCCACTCGAATAGCCGTTTAAACTCCTCGGCAAAGAGGTTGACCAACACCCCATCATCCCCTTTCACTACCTCAATTAAGTGGTCAGTCAAACGAGGACGCCAGAAATCAACATTCGTAGCGTAATCAGGATGAGCTAAGGGAATCCCCACGTCCATGCGGTAGCGACGCACCCTATCAGTCGGACGTAGCATGCCGTACATACCAGAAAGAATCCACAAATGCTCCCGCAAGTAGCGGATTTCTTCATCGCTGAACGAAGGTGCATCTAGGTAGCGATAAACCTGGCCAGCATACGCCCAAAGGGCAGGCATTGATAATTCACCAGTACCTTGAAAGTGCTGAAAACTCAGATAGGCATCCATAGCCAGCTTAGGCGACACACCAAATACCTCCTCCAGCTCCTCCACCGTTAGCTGCTGCATCATCCCTGCAATAGCATTAGCCTCAGCGCCATATAATGGTTCGGTACAGTCAGGATAGTGAGCTACCAACTCACTATGCATCAGCTTCGCCTCTGAAATTAAAACCTGCATAAGCAATACTCATATTTACTCCGCTACAGACATAGCACACAAAAGACGGCCACCTACCTATAGCCCCCCGAAGGTAAGGCCTATAGGCAAAATCTAGGTACAAAACACCCGCAGTAGAAAGAGGACCTTCAAACTCAGCGCACGCAAGAAGCCAAAATAAAATGCGTAGCACACCAAGGGCATGCCACGCATTTAGCATTCTAGCAGAAGTCTATCCCTAGGACTCTTACCGCAGATAGAAGACTACCTGCACCACTTGCTCCACACGGACTGACTCACCACGAAGCTTACCCGGTGTCCACTTCGCAGGGCTCTTCTTCACAACACGAAGCGCCTCTTCATCGAGGGATTTATCCACTCCCTTAACCAGATGGACATTACTTATGCTTCCATCACGCTCGACAATAAAGCCGACCTGCACCATACCTTGAATCCCGACCTCACGCGCCACCTCTGGATATTCCACACGGTGAGAAATATAGTTCTGAAACTTACGCAAGTCCCCTTTCTTGAACTTCGGTGGAATATCAACCTCCGTATACACCTTGTTAAGATCAACGGGTTCTGGCCTTGGAGGTTCTGGCTCAGGTTGAGGCTTTTCAGGTGTAGGCTCAGGCTTTACCGGCTCTGGTTTGGGCTCTGGCTTCGGTTGAGGCTTCGGTTCTGGCTGCGGCTGGGGTTTAGGCTGCGGCTTCGGTTCTGGCTTCGGTTCTGGCTTCGGTTCTGGCTTCGGTTCTGGCTTCACAACCGGAACAGAATCTTGCTCTGGCACGAAGGTTGAATCGGGTTTAGGCTCAACCTCCTCTATTGGTTTGGGCGGTTCTGGTGGCTTGGGCTTCTCCTCTTTCTTCGAGAGCAGGTAATACCCGCCAGCTGCTAGGAGCAAGAGAAGCAGAATAATCAGTGCAATCCTGCGGTTGTTGTTCTTCTTTTGCGTCATACCCCATATTCATTTTCCGGTGACTTGCACCATTAGTATATTAGCGTTCCAAAGGTAATACATGTTTTCCAACCAGCCAGCAGATTGCGTACAGGATTCAACGCTAAGATGAATTCTTGCAACAATGTGCATTGGAAATCAACGTTGCCCCACACTATAACTGTGTAATTAAGGGGAAACTGATGTACAAAAAAAGGGGATTCCGAAGAACCCCCTCAAGAAAAGGTTGCTAAGAAAGCCTAGCGTATACCGTGCATCTTCTTGGACAAGAAGCCATTGAGTGTGAACATTATCAAGCCCAGAGCTATCGGAATAGCCGTGAAGAGCAAGAAGAAGCCAGAAAGACCCATCATCTCATTGAGCGAATCAATGTAGCTGGCAGTATAACCTGCGAAGAGGTTACCGATGAAGCTTGCAAAGAACCACATACCAAACATGAAGCCCATCAGACGCTTCGGTGCAAGCTTGTTCACGTAGGATAGACCTACCGGAGAAAGTGCCAGCTCACCCATCGTGTGGAGGAAGTACGCACCAATGAGGAAGAACATCGAAATTTCTGCGCTGCTCATCCCCTCCTTGATGTTACGTGCGCCAAAGGCCAGAAGACCAAAACCAAGACCAAGCAGCACGAGGCCGATTCCGAACTTCACAGGACCAGCCGGGTTGTACTTGCTCTCCCATATCTTCGAGAATACTGGAGCGAACGATATAACAAAGAAAGAGTTCAGAATACCGAACCATGAAGCCGGAACCTCGTACTCTTGCTCGAAATTAAAATCGCCAAGCACCTTCCAGAGAACAACCGCCCAGATGAGCACAAAGCTAATGGTTAGAAAGATGTTTGAAAGAGGAATAACCTTGAAGGTCTTCTGCACAAGCATAAGAAGTACCCAAGAAACTATCGCTACAGGTACGACAGTCAGGAAGAAGTTAACCCAAACGAAGGTCTGCGCCCAGCCACCAGTTAGAACACGTTGCGTGTAGTCCTTGGCAAAGATGGTCATCGACGAACCTGCCTGCTCAAATGCCCACCAGAAGAATATCACGAAAAGCGCAAAGAAACCAATAACGACAAGACGATCCTTCTCCACCTTAGTGAAGCTACCTTTAGCCATAGCCTCTTCTTCAGCCTTGGCCTCTGCCTTAAGCTCTGCAGATGCATCTGAAGCAACCTCAACCTTACCCGACTTATCGAGCTGACCGATGCTACCAAAAAGCTTCTTAGAGAAATAGAACTGCGCCAGACCGAAGAACATGAAAATCCCTGCCAGACCAAAGCCATAAGACCAACCTATGTACTCCCCGATGTAACCGCAGAGCATGATACCTAGGAATGCACCAGCATTGATACCCATGTAGAAGATGGTGAAGGCACTATCCTTCTTGCTTTCGTCGTTATAAAGCGCACCAACCATACCAGAGATGTTCGGCTTGAACATACCGTTACCAAGTACCAGAAGGGTCAAACCAATGTAGAAGGTGAACTCCGTATCCAGCGCCATGGAACCGTGACCTAGGGTCATTAGCAAAGCACCAATAACTACTGCCACGCGCGAACCAGTAATCTTATCGGCTATATAACCACCAATAAGTGGTGTCAGGTACACCAGCGAAGAATACCAAGCATAGAGTACACCTGCGTCCTCACGCGACCACTCCCAACCAGGGTTTTCGGAGGTTGCTGACGACACCAAAAACAGCACGAGAAGACCACGCATACCGTAGTAGCTGAAGCGTTCCCACATCTCGGTAAAGAACAGGACGAAAAGCCCCACCGGATGGTTAAGAACCTGCGGATTAACCTTCTGGTCAATCGCCGTAGAATTTTGCGACATTACTTAAGCTTTTAATTAGTAATTAGATGAAGACAACCATTTCTGCAATGAGAACCCAGCAAGAAGTACACTCACTAGGCTTCCCACCCGAAGTGCAAAGTTAGTCTTTTGAAGGAAATCGCCAAAACACTGTAACAGTTTGGAGGCAAAAAACGTAGCGTAGCGGCTTGAAATAGGAAAAACCCTGCTCTGGCACTGGAAAAGCGCAGGTTAAACGCTCAAATTAGTCTAGTAAAGGCGCTATCAAAGGCTTACATATACTATCCTAGTAAACAAAAAAGTCCCCCCGGCCCTTGCGGGTCGGGGGGACAGGAGTGGGGCGGCGACCTACTCTCCCACGGGCCAGGCCGTAGTACCATCGGCGCGGGCGG
>PDRH01000130.1 GCA_002748015.1 Bacteroidota bacterium
TGCTAATCCGTTGAACCAATAAAGCAGAAAGATTATGTACTGGACTTTGGAATTGGCCTCCAAGCTGGAGGATGCGCCCTGGCCGGCGACTCGGGATGAGCTTATAGACTATGCGTACCGTTCGGGTGCTCCGCTGGAGGTTATTGAGAACCTGCGGGAGCTGGACGAGGAGGCAGGTTCGTACGAGAATATAGAGGAGATTTGGCCTGACTACCCGACGAAGGAGGACTTCTTCTTCAACGAGGAGGAGTACTAGCCGGCGATAGCGCTGGTGCGGGGGGATGGCCGTGGGCAGGGTCGGGGCGATGGGTATACATATTAGAAAGGTAAAGATATAATGCTGAGAATACAACTACCGGATGGTGCAGTCCGTGAGTACCAGAAGGGTGTAACGGGTTTGGAGATTGCCAGGGACCTATCCCCCCGCCTGGCGAAGGAGGTGTTGTCGATCACGGTGAATGGTGATATCTGGGACTTGACGCGTCCGATTGAGGAGGATGCGGCGGTTCGCCTGCATACGTGGGAGGATGCTGAGGGTAAGCATGCCTACTGGCATTCGTCTGCGCACCTGATGGCGGAGGCGATAGAGGCTCTATATCCGGGCGTGCATCTGGGTATAGGCCCTAGCATCGAGCATGGCTTCTACTACGATGTGGACTTCGGGGAGCATAGGGTGCAGGAGAGCGATCTGCGGGACATCGAGGCGAAGATGAAGGAGTTTGCGCGGGCGAAGGAGGAGATAGTTCGTCGTGATGTGAGCAAGGAGGAGGCGCTGGAGCGCTACCGTGCGAAGGATGACCCGTACAAGGTGGAGCTGATCTCGGGGCTGGACGATGGGACGATAACGTTCTACTCGCAGGGGGATTTCACGGACCTGTGCCGGGGGCCGCACCTGCCGAACACGGGCTACATCAAGGCGGTGAAGCTGCTGAGCGTGGCGGGTGCGTACTGGCGTGGGGATGAGAAGAATAAGCAGCTGACGCGGATCTACGGGATAACCTTCCCGAAGGAGAGCCAGCTGAAGGAGTACCTGGCGCTGCTGGAGGAGGCCAAGAAGCGGGACCACCGGAAGATCGGTAAGGAGATGGAGCTGTTCACCTTCTCGAGCCGCGTGGGGCAGGGCCTGCCGCTGTGGCTGCCGAAGGGTGCGCAGCTGCGGGAGCGGCTGGAGAACTTCCTGCGGCAGGTGCAGAAGGAGTACGGCTACCAGCCGGTGATCACGCCGCATATCGGGCAGAAGGATTTGTACGTTACGTCTGGGCACTGGGAGAAGTACGGTGAGGATAGCTTCCGGCCGATCAAGACGCCGCAGGAGGGGGAGGAGTTCCTGCTCAAGCCGATGAACTGCCCGCACCACTGCGAGATCTTCCGTGCTTTCCCGCGTTCGTACCGCGATTTGCCGCTGCGTTTGGCGGAGTTCGGCACGGTGTATCGCTACGAGCAGTCGGGCGAGCTGCACGGGCTGACGCGGGTTCGGGGTTTCACGCAGGACGATGCGCACATCTTCTGCATGCAGGACCAGGTGAAGGAGGAGTTCCTGAAGGTGATGGATATCATCCTGTACATCTTCAAGGTGCTGGATTTCCATGACTACGAGGCGCAGATCTCGCTGCGCGATCCGAACAACCGTGCCAAGTATCTGGGGTCGGATGAGAACTGGGAGCGTAGCGAGCGTGCGATCATCGAGGCGGCGGAGGAGAAGGGGCTGAAGGCGACGCAGGTGCCCGGTGAGGCGGCGTTCTACGGGCCGAAGCTGGACTTCATGGTGCGGGATGCGATAGGGCGTAAGTGGCAGCTGGGGACTATCCAGGTGGACTACAACCTGCCGGAGCGCTTCGAGCTGGAGTATGTGGGTAGCGATGATGGGCGGTATCGGCCGGTGATGATTCACCGTGCGCCCTTCGGGTCGATGGAGCGCTTTGTGGCGGTGCTGATAGAGCATACGGGGGGGCGTTTCCCGCTGTGGCTGGCGCCGGAGCAGGTGATGGTGCTTCCGATCAGCGACAGGTTCAACGACTACGCCTACTCTGTGGCCAAGGAGCTTTCGGGCAAGGGTTTCCGTGCGGAGGTGGATGATCGGTCGGAGAAGGTGGGCAAGAAGATTCGGGAGGCTGAGCTGAAGCGGATACCGTACAGCGTGGTGGTTGGCGAGAAGGAGCAGGAGTCGGGTGCGGTTTCCGTTCGTGCGCGGGGGGGTGTAGACCGTGGTAGCATGTCGGTGGATGCCTTTGCAGGGCTGCTGGCGCAGGAAATGGAGGAAACTTTGCGCGTCTAGGCGTTGTAGTGAAAAAAGATTTGTACTTTTGTAGCGTGTATAACTAACCGTAGGAGGATAGAGCAATAGCAGGTAATTATCCCAGGCGTCCGAGATTCCCGCAGCGGGATAGGGGGCCAGAGCATAAGATTAACGACAAGATTCGGGCTTCGAAGGTGCGAATCGTGGGTGATAACGTTGGTGAGCCGCGCGTGGTGAGCCTTGAGGAGGCCCTCGAGGTGGCGCGTCGTCAGGACTTGGATTTGGTGCTGATAGTGGAGAATGCCGATCCGCCGGTTTGCCGGGTGGTGGACTACCAGAAGTTCCTGTACCAGAAGAAGCGTAAGGAGAAGGAGCAGAAGGCGAAGACGACGAAGGTGGTGCTCAAGGAGATTCGCTTCGGCCCGAATACGGATGACCACGACTACGATTTCAAGCTCCGCCATGCGCAGAAGTTCCTGCAGGATGGTGCGAAGGTGAAGGCGCTGGTTTTCTTCAAGGGTCGGTCGATTGTTTTTCAGGATCAGGGGGAAATGCTACTTTTGCGGTTCGCAAAGGACCTGGAGGATCTGGCCAAGGTGGAGCAGCTGCCGAAGCTGGAGGGGAAGCGAATGATAATGTTCCTTGCGCCGCTGAATGCGGGCAAGAAGAAGTAAGTGTGTAACATAAATAGGAGGGAACAATGCCGAAGATGAAATCGAAGCGCGGTGCTTCGAAGCGATTCCGCGTGACGGGTTCGGGCCGTGTGAAGCGCAAGCATGCGTTCAAGAGCCACATTCTGACGAAGAAGGAGACGAAGCGTAAGCGGAATCTCACGAAGATGGGGCTGGTGCACAAGTGCGACGAGAAGCGCGTGAAGGAGCTCATTCTCGCGAGCTAGATAGGCGGGAGCGATTTATTTTTCCATGAGGGTACGTTAGAGTTTTCCAAGTGCCTTAGCGCCACTCTAAGCCCGTAAAGATTTTTGAGATGCCACGTTCAGTGAATGCAGTCGCCTCTCGTAGGAGGCGCAAGAAGATTCTCAAGCAGACGAAGGGTAACTTCCTGGCCCGTCGTAATGTGTATACCGTAGCCAAGAACACCCTTGAGAAGGGTTGGCTACATGCCTACAGGGGGAGGAAGCGCAAGAAGGGCGAGTTCCGCAAGTTGTGGATCCAGCGTATCAACGCGGCGGTTCGCGCTGAGGGTATCACCTACTCGGACTTCATGGGGCGGATCAAGAAGAAGGATATTCAGCTGAGCCGTAAGGTGCTCGCTGACCTGGCTATGAACAATCCGGCGGCCTTCAAGGCGATAGTTGATTCGGTGAAGTAGCCTGCAGCAGGTAGCATGATATAGCTATGGGGGGGATTGCCTTTGTGGGCGGTCCCCCTTTTTTTATTCGGGAAGTTTTCCTACATTTGTAAGGCATAAGGCATGCCGATAGTGCTTCTGTTTGCGCGTTGCATCCCCCGGGCGATACGGAGACGTGGTTTAGCGTCGCTTTCTTAGCGATGCGCTGGATGGGTAGTATAAAGGAGCTGGGTGTACAGCCGTTAGCCCGGTGAATGTTTAAGCTTCTAAACGGATAGAGCTATGGAAAAGAAAAGAGTGTACATCTTTGGGGTGGGGAAGACCGAGGGGAACGGTGGTATGCGGAATGAGCTGGGTGGCAAGGGGGCCAACCTGGCGGAGATGAGCCTGCTGGGGATGCCGGTGCCCCCGGGTTTTACGATAACGACGGATACGTGCAATGACTACTTCACGATAGGTAAGGATCGCATAGTGTCGGAGCTGCAGGAGTCGGTGCTCTCGGCGGTGGGGCTGATGGAGGAGGCTATGGGGGCGAAGTTCGGCGACCGGGAGAATCCGTTGCTGGTATCTGTACGCTCTGGTGCGCGGGCTTCGATGCCTGGGATGATGGACACGATTCTGAACCTGGGTCTGAATGATGAGGCTGTAGAGGGGCTGGCCAAGCGCACGGAGAACCCCCGCTTTGCGTGGGATAGCTACCGCCGCTTCGTGCAGATGTACGGCGATGTGGTGCTGGGGATGAAGCCGGAGTCGAAGGAGGACAATGACCCCTTTGAGGTGATCATCGACGAGCTGAAGGAGAAGCGGGGCATAGAGTCGGATACGGATTTCACGGTGGATGACCTGAAGCTGCTGGTGGAGCAGTTCAAGGCGGCCGTTCTGAAGGTAACGGGCAAGAGCTTTCCGGTGGATGCGAAGGAGCAGCTCTGGGGGGCCATCATGGCCGTGTTCGACAGCTGGATGAACGACCGTGCGAAGCTATACCGTCGCCTGAATAAGATTCCGGAGGAGTGGGGTACTGCGGTGAACGTGCAGTGCATGGTGTTCGGCAACATGGGCGATACCTCGGCGACCGGGGTGGCCTTTACGCGCGATGCCGCTACGGGCGAGAAGATATTCAACGGTGAGTTCCTGGTGAATGCGCAGGGTGAGGATGTCGTGGCGGGTATACGTACGCCGCAGCCGATCAACGTAGAGGGGTCGCGACGATGGGCGAAGCTGAGAGGAGCGGACGCGTGTGTCGCCCTCGCTGGAGGAGGTGATGCCGGAGGCGTACCGTGAGCTGGATGAGATACAGAAGAAGCTGGAGGCGCACTATAAGGATATGCAGGACATCGAGTTCACCATCCAGGATGGGAAGGTGTGGATGCTGCAGACGCGCTCGGGCAAGCGTACGGGGGTGGCGATGGTGAAGATGGCGATGGACATGCTGGATGAGGGGATGATCGATGAGAAGACGGCTGTGCTGCGCGTGGAGCCGCAGAAGCTGGACGAGCTGCTGCACCCCATCTTTGACCGCGAGGCCATCAAGAGCGCGAAGGAGATCGCCTCTGGGCTGCCGGCTTCGCCCGGTGCGGCCACTGGGCGGATAGTGTTCTTTGCGGATGATGCCGAGGAGTGGGCGGACCGTGGTGAGGATGTAATCCTGGTGAGGGTGGAGACTTCGCCGGAAGACCTACGTGGCATGAATGCGGCGAAGGCCATTCTGACGGCGCGTGGTGGTATGACCTCGCATGCGGCGGTTGTGGCTCGTGGCATGGGTAAGTGCTGCGTTTCGGGGGTGTCGAGCCTGGAGATCGACAATGCTAAGCGCCAGCTGCGCACGCCGAGCGGGGTGCTGAAGGAGGGGGATTGGATTTCGCTGGATGGTAGCACGGGGCGCGTGTTCGAGGGGAAGATCATCACTGAGATGCCGGATATGAGCGGGGACTTCGCCCGCCTGATGGACCTGGCGACGAAGTACGGTAAGATGGTGGTGCGGACGAATGCGGACACGCCTCATGATAGCCAGGTGGCGATAGACTTCGGCGCGAAGGGTATAGGTCTGTGCCGTACGGAGCATATGTTCTTTGAGGGTGAGCGTATCCTGGCGATGCGGGAGATGATTCTGGCCGAGAGCAAGGAGGGGCGCGAGGCGGCCTTGGCCAAGCTCCTACCCATGCAACGGCAGGATTTTGTGGGTATCTTCGAGGCGATGAAGGGCTATCCGGTGAATGTTCGTCTGCTCGACCCACCCCTGCATGAGTTCCTTCCGAAGACGGCGGCGCAGCAGGAGGAGATGGCCCGTGAGATGGGCGTTAGCGTGGAGGCGATAGCGGCGCAGGTGGAGGCGATGGCTGAGGT
>PDRH01000044.1 GCA_002748015.1 Bacteroidota bacterium
GCCAGCATGAAGGACTGTGCAACCTTCTCACGTAGCGAAAGCGACTGCATCTGCTCATCTACCCACGCCAAGGCCACGCTATCGCCTAGGGAACGGCTTTCCGCCGGGGTATCCGCCGACACCCCTGTGCAAGAAGCCGAGAGAAAGAGCTGAAAGGAAAGCAACCCGATAAGGAGCAGCCGACATAGCTGTAGAACGCAGGGGCGGGAGTACGAATACGCCATCTTGCTATTTGGAAAGTAGGAAATTCAGCGAACCCAGAAGGTTCTCACGGTAGGCCTTCCCAATGGGTAGGGTAATGGTCTCTCCATCCTGCTGCAGGATGACGCTACTCTCCTCTATGCTCTGGATATGCTGCAGGTTAACGATGTAGGAACGATGGATACGCTTAAACATCCCCTCGGGTAGATGGCGCTCGGTAGCCTTGAGGGTAAAGTGCAGGGTGAAGCGCTCCGTCTCGGTGTGTATCTTCACGTAGTTCTCCATGCTCTCCACCCAGAGTATAGAGGCGTAGGAAACACGCACGAGCGCCGAGTTCTTCTTGAGGTACAGCTCGCCCGATATTTCCGGCGGGCGCATCCATCGCAGCGCCTTGCTCACCCCCTTGTAAAAACGGGGATAGGCTATCGGCTTAAGAAGGTAGTCCGATGCCCCAAACTCAAAGGCCTGCATAGCATACTCGTCCGAGCCGGAGATGATGATGACCTGGGGCTGACGCTCTAGCGTGTCGAGCAGCTCAAAGCCGTCCATCCCAGGCATCCGAATATCCAGGAAGATAAGGTCTACCCCCGGGGTGGAATGCAGGAAGTTCAAGCCCTCGATGGCGTTGTCGAACTCCGCAAGATTTACCAGGAAATCCGTTCTCTCAATATACTCACCGATGATACGGCGCGAAACCGCATCATCATCTATCACGATACACTGCATATGGCCTGAAGAATTGTTCTACGCAAAGGTAAGAGAATCTGTGCAAACTGAAAAGCAAAAGACAGAAAAAAGGCCCCGGCGCATAGCCCGAGGCCCATTCTTCAGTCCACAGCTCGGACGACCTACAGCTGGAGGTCTGCCCCTGGCTTGAACTTCACTACGTTTTTGGCCGGGATTTCCATCGGCTCGTGTGTCCTCGGATTCTTACCCATCCGCGCCTTCCGCTCGGAAATCTTAAAAGCCCCGAAGCCGACGATGGACACCTCATCACCGCTCTTCAGGCTATCTGCTATAACCTTGAGAACCGCATCGAGCGCCACCTTGCTGCTGGCCTTGGATATCCCCGCCTCCTCGGCGATCGCATCCACTAGTTGAGTCTTGTTCATTGCTATAGGTATTAAGTTATCCTCCCCCATTATACGGAAAGGCCGGGGCAAAGGTAGATAAATTCTGTACAAATAGCATAGTGCGGAAGAATTTACGAATAGTAGCAACAGGACTCCCTACCCCATTATATAGGGGTAATACCACGCCAAGTTGCGGTTTATCGGCAAAAAGCGGTACATTGCGGCATGAAGCAACAAAGCGCAAGACAAAGCGTTTTTAAGCTACATATTGCAATGCGAAAGGGGTAGCACAAGACGAAAAAGTAGACGCTACCGCAGGGGAATAACGAATGAAAGCTAATAGAACGATGAAACGATTGAGGTCTTTAGTCTTTGGCATGGTAACACTGGCCACCCTACTCGTGGCCATGGGCAACACACCGGCACAGGGTGCTGAGAAGGGGGGCGTGAAGTGGATGACCATAGATCAGGCGCTACAGGCGCAGAAGAAGGCACCGCGCCCTATTATGATGGATTTATACACCGACTGGTGCACCTGGTGCAAGCGAATGGATGCGTATACATTCATCAACAAGAAGGTAGTGAAGTACCTCAACGAGCACTACTACGCCGTGAAGTTCAACGCAGAAGGTAAGGAGAAAGTAACGTACAACGGCTCCATCTTCGAGCCCAAGAAGGGCGAGCGGACGCATCCCTTCGCATTGGGCGTGACGAAGAACCAGCTATCCTACCCCACGCTCATCTTCTTCGACAAGGAGGGCAACCTCTTCCAGCCGCTACCCGGGTACAAAACCCCTGCGCAGCTACTCCCCATCCTCAAGTTCATCGGCAGCGAGGCATACAAAACCGAGAGCATGGAGGACTTCATGAAACACTACGAGGAGTAGGGAGTACGGATGCTATTCTCACGATACAAGCTACACCCCGCCCTGGCGCGCAACCTCGAAGAGGGGGGCTTTCGGCGGCCAACTGACATCCAATTCCGCGCCATCCCAGCCGTACTAGATGGCAACGACCTGCTAGCCATAGCACAAACCGGCACGGGTAAGACCATGGCCTTCGCAGTGCCGACCATCCAGCTGCTCACGGAGATGGATACCCCCCGGGAGGACTTCAGCCCCCGTGCGCTGGTGATGGTGCCAACGCACGAGCTAGCCCTACAGATACTCGGGGTCTTCAAATCGCTCACGCAGGGCACAGGCCTAAAGCTGGCCGCCATCATCGGGGGGAAAACCGTAGAGGAGCAAATGGGGCTGGTCTCCCGGAACGTGGACATCATCATCGCCACCCCAGGACGCATGAACGACCTCGGGCGCAACCGCCTCATCAACCTCAGCGAGCTCAGGCTACTAATCCTCGACGAGGCCGACAAGATGCTCGAGATGGGCTTCAAGGAGGACATCCACCATATCCTGCGGCACATACCCCGGCAGCGGCAAACGCTCTTCTTCTCGGCCACCATATCCCCCAAAATCAAAAAGCTCGCCTACGCGCTGGTGGTCAAACCCATCAGGATAGAGATTGCGCCCGAAGACCCCGTGTCGAAGAACATAGACCACTCCCTGCTAGAGGTGGCCATGGACGACAAGCGCTTCTTCCTGGAGCGCCTCATAAAGGACCACCCGGAGGACAAAATACTGGTCTTCACCCGCACGCAGGTGCGCGCCGAACGGGTGCAGGCGGCCATGAAGCGGGTGGACATCGACGCCGGCGTGCTGCACGGAGGGCTAGAACGTGAGAAGCGGAAGGATGCACTGGCGACCTTCTCGCAGGGGGAGATCAAAGTGCTCATCGCCACCGACCTCTCGGCAAGAGGTCTCGACATAGACGACATCACCTACGTGGTCAACTACGACATGCCCCGCGAAGCCGAGACCTACGTGCATAGGATAGGCCGTACGGGACGAGGCAAGAAGCGCGGCATCGCCGTATCCTTCTGCGCACCCGAAGAGGAGCAGCTACGGCGCAATATCGAAAAGCTGCTAGGTCATTTCATACAGGTTCTCGACCTCAGCGATGAGGAGTACGAGGGCACCAAGGACTTCTCCATGGCCGCCGAGACCGACTGGAAAACCCTCCTCAAGCGCGATGCGGAGGAGCAGGCCAAGTGGGAGGCAAAGCATAAGAAACGAATAAAGAAGGGGAAGAAGAAATGAGGGTAGTAGTACAACGGGTACAACGAGCAAGCGTAACCTGCGAGGGGGAGCTTACGGGATCTATCGCTAAAGGGCTACTGGTGCTGGTAGGCTTCCTGGTTAGCGACACGGAGGCCGAGCTGGCAAAAATGGCCGCCAAGATCGCCAAGCTACGGGTCTTCGACGATGAGGCGGGGGTCATGAACCGTAGCCTCGTGGATGCGGGAGGCGAGCTGCTGTGCGTAAGCCAGTTCACGCTCTACGCCAAGACCAAGAAGGGCAACCGCCCAGCCTACGTAGACAGCGCCCCCGCCGAGGTGGCCGAACCGCTCTACGAGCGCTTCATGGAGCTACTCGCCCAGGAGATCGGCAAGCCCGTGGCACGCGGCAAGTTCGGCGGGGAAATGCAGGTAGAGCTGGTGAACGACGGACCCGTAACGATAATAATGGATAGCCTGGGAGACCTCCCCATAGAACCATGGAAGTAGTCCGCATGTGCTAAACACGTCCAATGGCATATACAGAAAAGGCGGGGCTTATGCCCCGCCTTTTCTGTATATGCCATCCTAGCTACCTATCCTTCAAATACTCATCTATGGCACTGGCTGCCCTACGCCCAGCACCCATGGCCAGTATAACGGTCGCAGCACCCGAAACAGCATCGCCGCCCGCGAAGACCTCAGGACGCGAAGTAGCCCCCGTCTCCTCCTCTGCCACTATCCCACCCCACTTCTGCGTATCAAGGCCAGGGGTCGTCATGGCGATGAGCGGGTTGGGCGAAGTACCCAGCGACATCACCACCACATCGCAGGGGATTTCAAACTCTGAACCCTCCACCGGCAGGGGCCTCCGCCGACCCGAAGCATCCGGCTCACCCAACTCCATGCGTATGGCCCGTATGCCAGCCACCCAGCCATCCTCCGTAGAGAGGATCTCCGTCGGGTTGCAAAGCAGATGGAAGTCTATCCCCTCCTCCTTGGCATGGTGTACCTCCTCCACGCGGGCGGGTAGCTCGGCCTCCGAACGGCGGTACACCAGATGCACCTCAGCACCCAAACGCGCTGCCGTACGGGCCGCATCCATGGCCACATTGCCACCACCCACGACAGCCACACGCTTACCGACATACACCGGCGTATCGTAGCTGCTATCGAAAGCCTTCATCAGGTTGGCGCGCGTAAGCAGCTCATTGGCCGACACCACGCCGTTCAGGTTCTCCCCGGGGATATTCATGAACTTCGGAAGACCAGCCCCCGAGCCGATGAATACCGCATCGTAGCCCTCATCGTCTATCAGGCCGTCGATAGTTACCGTCCGCCCGACAACAACATCGGTCTCTATCTCTACCCCCAGCCGCCGAACATTCTCTATCTCGGCCTTCACCACCTCGATCTTCGGCAAGCGGAACTCCGGGATACCGTAGACCAGTACGCCCCCCGGCTCATGCAGCGCCTCGAATATCTTCACGCCGTAGCCCATGCGCGCCAGGTCAGTTGCGCAGGCCAGGCCGGCCGGGCCAGAGCCCACCACAGCCACACGCTTCCCATTCGACGGGGCAACCGTGGCATCGAAGTGCGACTGCTCCCGCGCCTGGTCCGCCACAAAGCGCTCCAACTTGCCGATGGCCACCGGCTCGCCCTTGATGCCCCGTATGCACGCCCCCTCACACTGGCTCTCCTGCGGGCACACCCTGCCGCAAACGGCCGGTAGGCTGCTATCCTGGCCTATGGTGTCCGCCGCCCCCATGATGTCGCCATCCACCACCCCCTGGATAAACTGGGGTATCTGTATGGACACGGGGCAAGCCGCCACGCACTTAGGCTTCTTGCACTGCAGGCAGCGGAGCGCCTCCTTCTGCGCCTCCTCCAGGTTGTAGCCGTAGCACACCTCGTCGAAATTATGCACCCGCTTGCGGGGATCCTGTTCACGAACCGGGACGCGCCCGTACTTTACTGCTGCCATAATACTACCTCCCTAGCTTGCAAGAATTGTAGAACTGCTCCAGGCGCACCCGCTCATCATCCTTATACATCCCCTGCCGGCGCATCGCCTCGTTGAAGTCTATCTGGTGCGCGTCGAACTCCGGCCCTTCCACGCAGGTAAAGCGGGTCTTGCCTCCCACTGTAACCCGGCAGGCGCCACACATCCCCGTCCCATCCACCATCAGCGTATTGAGCGAGGCGACAGTCGGGATATTCAGCTCCTTGGTCAGCTGCGCCACGAATTTCATCATAATCATCGGCCCTATCGTAACCGCATGGTTGTACTCCACCCCCTGATGCTGCACCAGATCGCGCAGGCAATCGGTAACCAGCCCATGAAAACCGTCCGACCCATCGTCCGTAGCCTGGTAGTAGTTCTTGGCTACAGCCTCCAGCTCGAGACGCATAATCTCGATATCCTTAGTCTTCGCCCCGATGATCACATCGCAGGGAAAGCCCCGGTCATGCAGGTACTTCACCTGGGGGTAGATGGGCGCAGCCCCCACCCCGCCACCAACGAAGACTATACGCTTCTGCGCAAGTTCCTCATCGCTCAGCTCCTCAAGATCGGTCGGCTGCCCAAGAGGACCAACAAAATCGAGGAGGGAATCCCCCTCCTCGAGCGCGCAGAGCTTGCTGGTGCTAGCACCGATGGTCTGAACCACGATGAGCACGGTGCCCGCCTCGGGGTCATAGTCGGCGATGGTCAGGGGGACACGCTCCCCCTTGTCATCTATGCGGATAATCACGAACTGGCCGGGCTTCGCAGACTGCGCCACGCGGCGCGCCTCAATATCCATGCCGTATATATTCGGGGCTAAAAGCCTCTTTCTCACTATTCTGAACATAGCGTTTACTTTTAGTGTAGGGGTAGCCGATCGGCAACGGTTTCGCACTACCCTATCCTTGGCGCAAAGGTAGATTTTCGCCCTAAAGTAGGGAGCCGAAAGGCCTCATTTGGAAGGTGTCTAAGCGGGAGGGGGAACTACAACCCAGCGACCCGCCTTCCTCGACCCCTCCCGCCTGATGCGCCCAGTGGCCACCAGCTTCTGCAGATTGTAGCGAATGGTATAATCCCTAACCTGCAGCAATTCCCCGAGTTCCCGCGCCGATAGCTCCGGCCTAGCCGAAAGGGCCTCAACGATACGATCTGAAAGCGGGCGCTCAGCATCCGCCTCCCCATCTCTTTGCGGATTTATTGTACAATCCGCACCAGCATTGTCAGATAAAGGGGATTTTATTGTACAATCCGCACCAGCATTGTCAGATAAAGGGGATTTTATTGTACAATCCGCACCAGCATTATCGGATAAAGTGCTCTT
Organism: Bacteroidota bacterium; assembly: GCA_002748015.1. Classification (GTDB taxonomy): domain Bacteria; phylum Bacteroidota; class Bacteroidia; order Bacteroidales; family CAJPTX01; genus Bacteroides_D. Next base: position 6,714 of record PDRH01000044.1, read on the forward strand.
TATTCTGCACTCAGCTGCTGTATTGTTCTTTTTGACCTCTTCCCCCTCGCTGAAGCCCGGCTCCACATACCACCGGGAGGCATGCTCGATTACACGAAAAGCCGTCAGTAGCGAGGTGTCAAAGTCCGCCTTACCATTCGCATTCTCCTCTAGCTCACGATTGACACGGTACACCCCACGGCTAAACCGGTTGACGTAACCCAAAACTTTCATGGCCTCGGCGATGGTTGGATTACGATAGTCGCTCACATTAGGAAAGTTCTCCCAGCTCACCTGCCCGTAGAGCCCCCCGGGATTCTGTATCTCGAGCCTATCATCATACTCATTGAACAGAACGGGGGCATTGCTCTGATAATCCCTATGCATCAGCGCATTCATCAGCAGCTCACGCGTTGCCCAGTGCGGATACTTAGAAACGAGATCCTCACGCAGAGCACTCACCGGCTTCGGGCGCTTCATCGCTATGCTTGTCTGCACGAAGGCATCAAGCACGGGCAATTCACGCGCCAGATTACCCGCAAAACGATACTCATTGATAATATCATCCCCCCGATCCACCCCCGCATATCTTACGTACTGTATATAGGCCCCCGGTAGGAAGCGAGAGGGTTTCTCCGCAAAGAGTACGATGGCGGCATTGGTCGGGCAACTATGTCGCAGATCAAAGAGACCTAGCGAGGCCAACTGCTCCTCTATAGGACGTATATCCTCAGCAAGAACATCGGGTGCCACAGCATTGGGAAGGAAATCCCTACGGATAATGGCAAGGTCTAGATCCGCTAGGCTCGCCCCGAGATGCGGATGGGCATCGAAGGTTAGCGCATTGGAGATGCGGCGCTCCATCAATATCTTCTCCTCAGCCACGCTAGCAAGACTCTTCCTCGGGCCAACGCGCACCCACACCCGCCCACGATAGCGCACGGGCGGGTAGGTGGCCGGTTCTACCTCCACCACCAACACATCCCCACCAGGAAAGGAGAACTTCTCCACATGCATAACCGGCTGCGGAAGAATATTCCCGTCAGTACGGATATTCGACACGGTGAGCAGCAAACGGTCATCCACCTTCACCCCACCAATCCGACCATCATCATTCACGCCTATCAGCAGGTAGCCGTTCTCCATCGACCCAGACAAATTATTGGAGAAGGCACAGATAGCCTCGCAGAACTTATCCATGTTTGTGGTAGAAATGGTCTTCTCTACCCTATGGTTCTCGGTCTCTACCATTAGCCGTAGCAACTGCTCTCTTCCTATCATAGGCTCGCTATTACCCTATAACCATTACCCGCAAAGATAGCAACTATTCCCCCCAACAAAAAGAGGCTCCCCGCAGCGAACCACGGGGAGCCTCACAACCTAAAACTACTATCCTAAACCCGACGGCTACTTCACCTCCTCGAAGTCCACATCCGTAACCTCGCCGTCGTCGCCACCCTGCTGGCCGCCTGCCTGACCACCAGCCTGGGGCCCCTGCTCACCACCGGCAGCACCCTGGAAGGCCTCCGGCGGCACGGCAGCCCATGCCGCATTCAGCTTCTCCACCAAGCCGTCGATGGCCGCCACGTCCTGCTTGTCGTAGGCCTCCTTCAGCTCCTTCATCGCCCCCTCGATATTGGCCTTGGCATCCGCCGGCACCTTATCGCCGAACTCCTTGAGCTGCTTCTCCGTCTGGAACACCAGGCTATCCGCCTTGTTGAGCTTCTCCACGCGCTCCTTCGCCTCGCGGTCAGCCGCCTCGTTGGCCTTCGCCTCATCCTTCATCCGCTGGATATCCGCATCCGAAAGACCCGAAGAGGCCTCTATACGTATCTTCTGCTCCTTGCCCGTATCCTTATCCTTTGCCGATACGTTCAGGATACCGTTGGCATCGATGTCGAAGGACACCTCGATCTGCGGCACGCCACGGGGGGCCGGACGGATACCGTCGAGCATGAAGCGCCCGAGGGTCTTGTTGTCCTTGGCCATGGGGCGCTCACCCTGCAACACATGAATCTCTACCGAAGGCTGGTTGTCGGCCGCGGTCGAGAAGGTCTCGCTCTTACCGATCGGAATGGTCGTGTTGGCCTCAATCAGGCGGGTGAATACGCCCCCCATGGTCTCTATACCCAGCGACAGCGGGGTTACGTCCAGCAGCAGCACGTCCTTCACCTCACCGGTGAGCACGCCACCCTGTATGGCGGCCCCGATGGCTACCACCTCGTCCGGGTTAACGCTCTTGTTGGGCTGCTTGCCGAAGAACTTCTGCACAACCTCCTGGATAGCAGGGATACGCGTCGATCCACCCACCAGGATTACCTCATCAATCTCGCTGGCCGTTACGCCTGCGTCCTGCAGCGCCTTGCGGCAGGGTTCGAGGGTCGCCTGGATGAGGCTATCAGCCAGCTTCTCGAAATGCGCACGCGTGAGCTTCTTGACCAGGTGCTTAGGCACGCCGTCCACCGGCATAATGTAGGGGAGGTTCACCTCGGTCTCGCTGCTCGAGGAGAGCTCTATCTTCGCCTTCTCGGCCGCCTCCTTCAGACGCTGCAGCGCCATCGGGTCCTTCCGCAGGTCAATGCCCTCATCCTTCATGAACTCCTCGGCCAGCCAGGTGATGATTACCTGATCGAAGTCATCCCCCCCCAGGTGCGTGTCACCGTTGGTTGACTTCACCTCGAAGAGACCATCAGACAGCTCGAGAATGGAGATATCAAAGGTACCCCCACCGAGGTCAAACACGGCCACCTTCTCCTCCTTGTCCTGCTTATCGAGGCCGTAGGCCAGAGCTGCCGCCGTAGGCTCGTTGATGATGCGGCGCACCGTTAGCCCTGCAATCTCCCCGGCCTCCTTGGTGGCCTGGCGCTGGCTGTCGCTGAAGTAGGCCGGTACCGTAATCACCGCCTCGCTCACCTCCTGCCCCAGGAAGTCCTCGGCCGTCTTCTTCATCTTCTGCAGGATCATGGCCGAAATCTCCTGTGCTGAGTACAGGCGCCCATCCACGTCCACGCGGGGGGTATCATTGTCTCCCTTGGCCACCTTGTAGGGTACGCGGGCAATCTCCTTGGACATCTGCGAGTAGGTCTCCCCCATGAAACGCTTGATCGAGAAGATCGTCCGCTCCGGGTTCGTGATGGCCTGGCGCTTGGCCGGCTCGCCCACCTTGCGCTCGCCGCCATCCACGAAGGCCACGACGGAGGGGGTCGTACGCTTCCCCTCGCTGTTGGTAATCACTATGGGCTCGTTGCCCTCCATGACCGACACGCAGGAGTTCGTGGTGCCGAGGTCTATGCCAATTATCTTGCTCATTATGGTGTCTCCTAGTTTAAGTTCAAAATCTAGCTGTTCGCCACTACAGTAGCAACTGGCATGCCACAATCGCAAGCCATGCGACGCATGCCATATTGTCAGCTATCATCCACGCCATCCCAACCCGTCTGGGCTATTCCGACAGGGCTTACGGACGGCAGGCTATAGATAGAAAAGCGGGGACATATGGCCAGGTTGGCATAACAACGCAATGCATGCCTAGCTAAGCTTCGCAACGGATAGACACCGCATACCTAGACGTTTCACCCAAGCCCCGCCTAGGGGGCCGCTCCGTATTTCTCCGGAGAAATACGGAGCGGCCCCCTAGGCGGATAGCGGCTGGAACTACTTTGATATTTCCCCTATATTTGTGGGGTAAAGAGAAGAAGCAGAAATCTACTCAACAAAACCAAGGCATTATGTACGGAAAGATGAAGGACTTCCTAGCCCAAGAGCTGGCTAGCATAGAAGAGGCCGGTCTATACAAGCACGAGCGGCAGATTGTCACGCCACAAGGGCCGAGAATAGATGTCAGCACGGGCGAGCAGGTGCTAAACTTCTGTGCCAACAACTACTTAGGCCTATCAGACAGCCCGCAGGTAATTCAGGCGGCCAAGGCAACCATGGACTCCCACGGCTACGGGATGTCCTCGGTGCGCTTCATCTGCGGGACGCAGGATATACACCGTGAGCTAGAGCAGGCCATTGCCGACTACTTCGGGCTGGACGACAGCATTCTCTACGTGGCCTGCTTCGATGCCAATGGCGGAGTATTCGAGCCGCTCTTCGGCGAGGAGGATGCTATTATTTCCGATGCGCTCAACCACGCCTCCATCATAGACGGCGTACGGCTCTGCAAGGCTAAGCGCTACCGATACGCCAATGCCGACATGGGGGAGCTTGAGGCCTGCCTACAGAAGGCACAGGAGCAACGCTTCCGGGTCATCGTTACGGATGGAGTATTCAGCATGGACGGGAACGTCGCCCCGCTGGACAGGATATGCGCGCTGGCCGAACAGTACGATGCGCTGGTAATGGTGGACGAGAGCCACTCGGCCGGGGTAGTGGGTACTACTGGACGCGGTGTCACCGAGCTATACGACCTACGGGGTAAGGTGGACATCATAACGGGAACGCTGGGTAAGTCCTTCGGCGGGGGCTGCGGAGGCTTCACCGTGGCGCGGCAGGAGATAGTGGATCTACTACGCCAACGCTCGCGTCCCTACCTCTTCTCCAACTCTGTACCCCCGCCAGTGGTCGGGGCCAGCCTAGAGGTCTTTCGCATGCTAAAGGAGAACAACGACCCGCATACGAAGCTCATGGAGAACACCGAGTACTTCCGCAGCAAAATGCTGGCCGCAGGCTTCGACATCAAACCCTCGCAATCTGCCATCCTAGCCGTTATGCTCTACGACGCCAAGCTCTCGCAGGACATGGCCCGCGACCTACTGAGGGAGGGGATCTACGTTACGGGCTTCTACTACCCCGTTGTACCGAAGGGCGAGGCGCGCATCCGGGTGCAGGTATCGGCTGCCCATAAACGCGAACACCTCGACCGTTGCGTAGAGGCCTTTGTAAAAGTAGGGAAGAGATACGGAGTAGTGTAGCCAGTAGACAACCAGCCGTAGTAAGTACGCTAGCAGACGCACTAGCTCGAATTGCTGGCTAAAGAAGTAAGCCTACTGCCTGGGGGTAAGCCCTGCCCCTAGGCTGTAGGCTTCTGCTTAAGAGGTGGTGCCCGTGAGGCTTACCAGTATAACACCGGCGCTACCATCCGGATGAGGAGGCACAAATGCAACAATCCGGGCAACACCTCAACAGGGCGAATCTACAAGCCGGGCAAAACATGTACGCTGGGGTCAAACAAAATGGATGATTCCCGCAGATTTCAGAGGGTCTTAGCACCTACACCCAACCTTTATAATGGCTATAATTAGCCCGTAAAACACTCAAAAATAGGTTGTTATTTCCCTTTTTCAATTCGGAATAAACCTATATAGATTTCTGGGGCGTTGTATTCTTTGCCAGTGTATGAAATCCCACTACCTTTGCTCTTGGAAACGAAAGGGACAGAAGATATGGCGAGCATCAAGGATTTGAAGAAGGACGTAAGCAAGGCGCTTGGTCAGCATGCGAATGACTGCTACATAGTAGATTTCGTGCTGGGTCAGGACAGCGATGAGGTGGGGGATCTCTACTCTGAGACCTACGCCAAGGCTGAAGAGCTTTTTGGGCGCATCAACGCTTACCCGCGCGAAAAGGGGGCCGAGGGGCGTAAGGCGCGTAAAGTCTACTTCAAAGAGCTAGAGCAGCAGTTCCAGGAGCTCTTCGATGCGCAGGCAGACAAGCTTATCGCCATGGTAGAGAAGGCCTCGGAGGAAGAGTAGAACAGCTTTGGGCGGGAGGGGTGCTTCCCTTTGGGATAGCACCGCGGTGGGCCTCCCGCCTTTTTCATAGAGAGGGCAGATGCTAGGGCATCTGCCCTCTTCTTTTGGTTGGGGGGGACGAATGTCGGGACTTATGCCTTGCATTAAGGCGCATAGCCCACACGAACCCACTGGGGCTCGCCGCTAATACCTGTACTGCCTTTTGTAAGGTAGCTGGGGGATATAGCGATTTTCTCTATGCCCCTCGAAAATGAAAGAGTCTAGTGGTCGCACTGGCAACCCTCGTCGCCTTCCGTAGCGCTGCGCTTGGCCTCCCGCTGGGCGTTGGCCGCCTGCTGGTATGCCTGGGCAGCCAGAGAACCCATCTCCTGGATAAACACCCTATTCTCCTCGGGGAGCTTCTCATTGCCCAGCTCCTTGATGCGCTTTACCACCCCCTTTAGCACCTCTGGCCTAGCATACTCCATCGCAACTTCTAGGGCAGTGACGGACTCGACGACAACCTGTAGGCTGGGAGAGGCCAGCTGCTCGGTAAAATAGCCGATAAGGGGGGAGAAGTCCATGGAGTTCTGCCAGCAGATGGAGATTAGGCTCGCCTGTAGCTCCGCAGGGAGTTTCCCCTCGATGAGGCGTTGCTCTATAGCGGGGATAAGAGCGGTATACTTGGCGTCGACGAGTAGCCTGAGGATTTCATGGCGAACCTCCTCCTCGGTCTGCAACAGGCAAAAGGTCTCCAGCAGGGGGGCAATATGCTCTGGGTCCTCGCCCTCCCGCACCTTGGCAATAGCCCCCAGCTGCATCTCAGGTATTCCGGACTGCAGGGCCCGCTGGATTTCGGTGGTATTCTTCTTATTCTGGGTCATAGCTAGAGCTTATGGAAATTGCCAAAGCGGTTGGCCTTGGCCTACATTTGGATGGCGTGAATCCGCCCCTGGTGTTTTCAGAACGCAAAAATAGTGTATTTTTGCTACGAATCAGTCAAGTACAGAGATGGAGATTGCGCTTTTAATTCTACTGGTGGTTTTGGCCTACCTCCTTGGCAGCATACCGTCTGCGGTTTGGGTAGGACGCTGGCTACGGGGGATAGACCTCCGTGAGCATGGTAGCAAGAATGCCGGTGCGACCAATACTATTCGTGTTCTGGGGACCCCCATAGGACTGCTCGTGCTAGCCATGGATATGGCCAAGGGCTTCTTCGCCGTACGCCTCTGGCACTTTGGAGCTACCGCCTTCGACTCGACCAACGGACTCTACACCTACATGCTCCTGCTGGGCATCATGGCCGTGGTGGGACACATCTACCCCATATTTGCGGGGTTTCGTGGTGGTAAGGGAGTAGCGACCATCTGCGGGGTTATCCTCTCGCTACAACCGCTGGTATTCCTATGCCTCCTGGTGCTTTTCGTGATTATCGTGGGTACAACGCGCTACATCTCGCTGGGTTCGATGGTCTGCGGGGTCTGCTACCCCTTCATCCTGTACTTCCTCTTTGATGTGCGTGCACTGCCCTTTCTGATATTCGCAGCCTGCGCAGGGCTGCTGCTACTCTATACGCACAGAAAGAACATTGGACGCCTGCTCAACGGCACAGAGTCTAAGTTCCGACCGACAAAGCACGGAAGCCTAGGGCGTGATCCTCAAGCGGGTTAATCCTCCGTCCTGCTGGCGAGTATATCCATCAGCTCCTCGCGGGTGTAGCCCTCGCTGATAAGCCCCTCCTCCACGATGGAGACCATACCGGTTTCCTCGGATACCACGAGGACAAGCGCATCGGTTTCCTCCGTGAGGCCGATGGCCGCCCTATGGCGTAGGCCCAGGCGCTTCGGTACTTCTGGGTTTTGCGAAACTGGCAGTATGCACTGAGCCGCAGTAATGCGCCGGCTCTGAACGATGGTAGCCCCGTCATGAAGCGGGGAATTCTTAAAGAAGATGCTCTCGATGAGGCGAGCCTTAATACTAGCATCCAGGGTAACCCCGGTATCGATGTAGTCCTTGAGGTTGTGCGACCGTGCCAGGACTAGCAAAGCACCAGTCTTGCTGCGCCCCATATGCACGCAGGCAGAGGCGATCTCAGCCAGCTGGTCGCTGGTATAGCGATGCTTCTTACCCTTGGCTCGGAGGTTCAGGGAGAGGCTACGAGTCCGTGCATATCGCTTGCCCATGTATATGAGGAAACGGCGGATTTCCTGCTGAAAGACTATGATGATGGCGAGGAGCCCCACCCCCATGATCTGCCCGAGTATGGTACTCATTAGCTCCATATTGAGGGCACGAACTATAAGCCAGAAGATGTACAGGGAGCTGAGGCCTAGGAATATGGTCATGGCCGTCGTCCCCTTAACCATCTTATACAGCTGGAAGAGGATGAAGGCCACGAGGAGGATGTCCACAACATCCAGGAAGCCAATGCTTATAACGGTGGAGTTCTCCATGAGGGGCTACATGAAGTTGGGCTGGCGGCTATAGGCCATGTGTATGCTTACCGCCTGAGCCGCCGGTAGCACATCGTGCACGCGGAGCATATCAGCTCCGTTGAGCAGGGCGATGGTATCAACTGACTGGGTGGCGGGCAGAGCCTCTTCCGGGGTAATTCCAAGCAAGCGATACAACATGCTCTTACGCGAAAGGCCAGCTAGGATGGGGCATCCTAGCACTCGGAATGCCGCAAGGTTCTTGAGGAGGGTGTAGTTGTGGTCTATGGTCTTTCCAAAGCCAAAACCAGGGTCTATGATGAGATCCGCGAGGCCGAGGGAGGTTAGGCGGTCTATGCGCTCGCTAAAAAAGTCTATGATCTCAGCTACTACGTCATCGTAGCGCGGATCCGCCTGCATGTCGAGGGGTGTCCCCTGTATGTGAGTGAGGATATAGGGTACGCGCCACTTGGCAACTACATCGAACATGTCGGGATCCATCTCCCCGGCGGAGACATCATTGATTATCTCCACGCTGAACTCCTCGAGGAGGCTGTCTGCAACCGAAGCCCTATAGGTATCTATGGAGATAGGGAAGTCCTCCTTGACCGAGCGGGTTACAGACACAGCCATACGAAGCCTCTCCAGCTCCTCCTCCACGGTGGGTGGCGTACTACCGGGGCGGGTAGAACATGCTCCGATATCCACGATGTCCCCTCCCTCAGCAATGATTTGCTCTACACGGTGGCGTATGGCATCCTCGCCCTGGATCCGACTGCCTGGGTAAAAGCTATTGTCAGTTACATTCATGATGCCCATAACCATCGGGCGCTGGTAGCCGGTCAATTCACCGCTCATATTGAGGCTAGTATCCTGGCTGGTATAACCTCGCTCGGGAGTCCAGCCAAAGTCCTGATTATCGTTCACCATCTTAGGTATGTATCTCAGTTTAGGATTATCTCAGGGACAGAGCTAGAGGTCCTCCTCATCCTCCTCTGCGGGAGAGCCCCAGGTGTATAGCACACGGGAGAAATCGCATGCGCTGAGCTCTTCGCTACCAATCGCAAAGAGGCATCCGCCATCGCCGTCCCAGTCGATGCCGTCGAGGGAGTTAAGCTCAAGAAGCACAGTGTCAGCATGGGCATACCTCTCCTCACCCCGCGGGTCTTCCCCCCAAAAGGAGGGCCATCCGCCTATTTTACTATCCACGTAGTAGAAGAGGTCAAAGATAAATGCACTGAGTTCATCCTCATCATCGGCGAGTTCGCTCAGAGAGTGCGTACAGGCTTCGACGGCCTTCCTGAAGAGGTCGGGAAAGCGACGGTCATCGCTGGTTATGGGCTGAAAATCCTCCTCGAAGACCATACGCTGGCATGCCTCCTCGCCTACAGGCCATGCGGGGCCAAAGGGAGGGAGGGTGTATCGGCTAGCCACATCAGCCTCGCTCACGGTCTCGTCAACGCTTTCATAGTACACTATACGGGTATTACGGCTGGCAGTAAGGTCTATAGGGTCCAGACCGAGCATCTCATCACGCCCTACCCAAAACTGGAGGAGGCCTTTAGTAGGATAACCAACGGCGGCTGGGTTGGGTAGCTCCTCACACCGTATCTGGACAAGGAGAGCCATAGCTTCGCCAGCGAGGTCTATGGGCGCATGCTCCCCATGCGGGAGGTAGGGTAAGCCACCGAATTTCGAGCCTGTAAGACATGGTTCGCCCTCAGGAATGAGCAGGAGGATGGGGCGAAGCGTCTGCGCCATAAGCCTAGTGCAAACATCACGTAGCCAGGGGTACCTCTGTAGGAACACCTGGCTACTAGGCTCTAAGTCCTCCATCCGCTCATTGACTATCCGCTTTAGCTCTATTTCCTGTAGGGTACTCATGTTCTATTGCTTGTTGAGAGGCTGGCTATCGCCGTGACCTATACCTGCCATTGCGCTAATCCGACGTGCAAAGGTAGGAATAAATAGGCGGATAATAGGGCTGACTACTCCACCTTCAAGGCCCTATCGTGGCTAAGCAAAAAAAAGGGCGACGCATCCCCTAGGATGCATCGCCCCAGCTATTCTCGCTGAAGTGTTCTCCTACCCTTCGCGCGAAGAGAAGTACTTCATGAACTGGCTACGCTCAAAGAGCAGGATGTTGCCCTTGGCGTAGTTCATCTTGCCCTTCATCTCAGCCACTGAAGCGACCCCTAGGGTCTTCATGGCGGCCTCGAACTCCTCCAGCACCTTAGCCAGATGCTTGGGCCCCTTATGGTAAAGGACCGTGCAGAGCTGCGCAGCATCTGCACCAGTCAAGATGGCCTTTGCAACGTCCTCGCCAGTGTGGATACCCGTAGAGGCGGAAAGATCTATATCGGTTATCTGAGCCGAAGCCAGCGCCAACCAACGGAGCGTGGGGGCCAGCTCATGCTGCGTAGAGAACACCTCTGCCGACTCTATGGCCTGCTTCGCGAGGTTTATGTCCGGCTCGTAGTAGCGGTTGAACATCACTACGCCCTTCACACCACGGTTGCGGAGCTGCGAAATAACGTATAGCGGATTGGTGAACAGACGGCTAAGCTTGACCGATACGGGGATCTTCACCTGTCCAACCAGCTCCTCCACAGTCTTGTAGTACAGCTCTTCGTAGTGGCTGGCGGGCTTGGTGGGATCGGTGGGGAGGTGGTAAACGTTTAGCTCAATGGCATCCGCCCCGGCGCTCTCAAGCTGCTTACCGAACTCTACCCACTTGCCTTCGCCAACGCAGTTAATGCTGGCGATAATCGGGATGTTGGTCGCCTTCTTAGCCCCGGAAATATTATCTAGGTACTTCTGTAGCTCCTGGCCCTGGATATAGCCCTGCATGAAGTCGTAAGCCTCGGGGTAGTCGTCGGCCTGGTTGCTCTGGGCGTTGGCCTCATTGATAATCTGCTCCTCGAAGAGGGACTTGAGCACTACTGCTCCCGCCCCGTACTCCTCCAGGTGCTTGACTTTATCTGCCGCATCGGTCAGTCCCGAGCTACTTACAATCAACGGATTGCGAAGGGACAAACCGAGGTATGAGGTTTTCAAATCTGCCATTTTCTCTCGATTAGGTTATGTTCTATGGTTACTGCCTTGTTCCAAAAATTGCGCTACCTACGCGCACCATGGTGCTACCCTCATCTATGGCGAGGTGGTAATCGCCGGACATGCCCATGGAGAGGTAGGAACGCTGGTCGGTAGGAAGGAGACCCGTACCCGTGAGCCAGTCGAATAGCTGCTTGAGCTGCCGGAACTCCGTACGAACCTGCTGCTCATCGAAGGTGAAGGTCGCCATACCCATGAGACCACGTATACGAATGCCGGGATGTTCCTCGGAACTAAAGCTCTGGAGATACTCCTTAAGCTCCTGGGGTGCAAAGCCGAACTTGGTTTGCTCCTGGGCTACGTGAGCCTGGAGGAGGATATCCTGGCATACGCCCTTGGCCTGGGCCTCCCTGTCTATGGCCTCGAGCAGACGAGGGCTATCCACGGAGTGGATAAGGGCAACGCGCCCAACGACCATCTTCACCTTATTGCGCTGGAGATGGCCGATAAGATGCCACTGCACGTCCTTGGGAAGATCACCCACCTTCTCCAGGAACTCCTGCACTCGGTTCTCGCCGAAGGCACGATGCCCCGCATCGTAGGCCTCCCGTATAGCTTCTACAGGATGCGTCTTCGATACGGCGATAAGCTCTACCCCCTCTGGAATAGTGCCTTGTACGCTGGCGAGCTGGGTGGCTATTGACATACTAGTAGTACAGTTTATTCGGCAAAGGTAGCGAAAATATAGGTATAACGCTTTGAAATTAGGGCGTGAGGGTTTGGAAGGCCAAAAAATCCCCGGCATCAAGGTGAATGAGCCGGGGGGATGTGGGTGAAAAGGGAGTGCAACCTCCTACCCTACACTTTGAGACAAACCGCCTCTGTACAACTCGGGTCCCTCCGCTAGTGCGGCATCGAACCAGACACTGCACTGATCTCTTACCCTTGCCTACCCGCTCATCCACCGCTTGCAACGAACCCTAAAGTCGGCATTAGGCATGACCAATAAGTCCCAAGATCGGTATAACCCTCACATTCAAACCGTATTTACGACCATCATTCTGGGCCTCCTCAACTCCAGGCCTCCCTTTTGGGGACTACTACCACGCAAGCGGATATAGCTAGCTATACCCAGCTCGCAAAGGGTTGAGCCGTCCTAAAACCCTCCCCTAGCAAAGGGGCGAATACATAGTCCATAGGTTCGATCCACCTCATACACATCGGCCAGCGTGATAGAGAAATTGGCGCTCATAGCCGAGCGACCGCTGGGGGTAGATGACCAGCAGCTGCCACCTTCTCCCCTTCCATACACCATTCTCGGGTCGCTCTCCGTATCACTACAACCCAGGGCAGGGAAGCACCTCACCACCTCGTCCATGGGGGCATTCCAAAAGGCCTCACTGCGTACGGAGTCCAGCGAAAGCGTATCGGCCACCAATCTAGAACGAATCTCCAGCCCTGCCCTATTCACGAACTCGTAGCGCAAGGCATGCATATAGCCTTCTATCTCACGCAGCTGATAGGCTAGACCATCCACGAAGGAGATTTGCCCACCATCCGCAGACGTAAACACCATAGCCAGCTCCTCGTAGGTGGGGATGACCCAGCGCATGGTGTGGACACCGGCAATGGGCATGCTCCAAGCTGCGACCTCCTTATCCATTTCAGCGGGTGGGAAAGGGAATAGGGGGCCGAAGCGTTCCTCATCCTCTGGCACATCTGCCATGGCGGCGGCGAGGGTATCGAGGGTGGGAACCTCTGCGCAGAACCTCCCACCATGAGGTTCCCATTCCATGAGGTTCATCTCCGCAAAGCGTGCTAGGTAATTATGGGAGGTCGTGTCTACAGTCGGCTCGATGGCCCCCTCAGCAACAGGCAAGTCCGGCATCTCGCTAAATGAAGACAGCAGCAAGCCCAGTATTACCAGAGCGCCTAACGTTAGATCTCGCAACCTATATTTCATCCGTGCTGCCCCTAGACAATATCCTCCACATCCCACTTGAACGCCTTGAGCCCCTGCTCGGGTACAAGCTCATTGAGCTGGCGACACTGCTCCATAAGCTCTGCCGCCTTGGCGTCGGTGGTTACGCAGAGGAGCGAGGAGTTGATGGCTGGCCAGGTGTGGGTGCCAAGATGCGGCTCGCCCACGTTGGTACCTGCCCCCTTGACATCATCCCAGCGGGTATAGCCCCGAGCATTCACCTTCCGTAGTAGCTCCTCAACCTGCTCAGTAAGCGCCTGGTTGTACACAATAAATACTGCCTTCATTGCTCTATAATCTTAGTTGTAATGGCCTCCACCTAGTTCTCAACCGCCTTGGCCGCAGCCCGTATAGACCGCTGGTTCTTGGACTTCGAACGTAGCATGCCCCTCGAGGCGAACATAGCATACACCGCCGGTACAACAATGAGCGTGAGGAAGGTGGAGAAGGTCAAGCCCCCGATAACCGCTATACCCATGGGCTTCCAGGTCTCAGAGCCCTCACCAGTGCTAAGCGCTAGCGGGAGCATACCCAGAATGGTCGTCAACGCCGTCATGAGCACAGGGCGTAGGCGGGATTTCCCACCCTCTACCACCGCACGGAAGGTGGAGTAACCACGGGCACGCAGGAGGTTCGTATAGTCCACCAGCACAATACCGTTCTTCACCACGATACCCACCAGCATGATGCCTCCAATCATTGAGGTCATGTTCAGCTTGGCCCCCGTAAGCAGAAGGGCAAGGATAACACCCGTAAAGGCAAATGGCAGGGAAAGCATGATCATGAAGGGTTCCTTGAAGCTCTCGAACTGGGAAGCCATCACTATGTACACGAGTGCCAGCACCAGCAGCAGTAGCATCTTCATGTCGGCGTTGGTCTCCGCTTGATCCTTGGCCGTTCCGCCCAGCCCCACAGTAATACTACTCGGAAGGTCTAGCTCATCCACCGCAGCCCAGATATTGTCAACAACGGTGTTGAGCGATGCCTTGTAGAGACCACAATTGACATACATCACACGCTTACGATTGATACGTCGTATGGTCGGCGTGGCGTAGAACTCGCCCACCTCGGCAACCTCCGAGAGCTTGATGGGTTTACCCTTACTGGAGTAGAGCGTAATATCGTTGATAGCCTCGAGGTTTGAGCGATACTTCTCGTCATAGCGGACAATGATATCGTACTCATTCCCCGCCTCACGGTACTTGGAGGCCAGCATCCCGTTCATACGGTTGCGGACGTACATGGCGGCCGTGGTGGAGTTGATACCCGCCTCGGCGAGCTTGGTGCGATCGAAGCGCACATTGTACTCCATCTGCGCCGGATCGTTCTTCACCTCAACATCTCGGGTGCCCTCTATGGCCCGCATCCTATCGGCGAGCAACTCGGCGTAGTGCGCAGTCTCCTCGAGGTCATGGCCTATGAGGTGTACCTCTATCTTGGCCGCCCCCTGCGAGCCACCCTGCGAGCCACCGGGTATTACCTGGAACTTATCGAACTCGGTGAATTGCTCCAGCTTCTGGCGTATCGCATCGCTTATCTCCACCATGGTGCGGGAGCGTTCGCCCGGCTTGACAAGGCGTATGTCCATGTCCACCATGTTGCTCTTCATGGCGCGGAAAGCCGCCAGAAGGTCGTTGCTACCCGCCGAGCCGTAGGAGGACACGATGAGCTGCACCTCTGGGTTATTCTCCCGTATCATGTCCTCCACCTCCTGGGCCATCTCGCCCGTATAGGAGCTAGCCGAACCAGCAGGAAGGGCCAGCTTCACCTGTATACGCGAATTGTCAGACTGGGGCATAAACTCCGTCTTGACCATGGGGAAGAGGAAGATACTCCCTACGAAAATCAGCGTTGCAATCCCGAGGGTTATATAGCGGTGATGCACCGCCCAAGCCAGGCTACCAGCATACACCTCATCCAGCCAGCCAAGGAAACGGTTTATCTGACGCTGTAGCACATTCATACGCCGCTTCTGCCCCCGCGGAATGGTACGCAGGAGCTGCGAGGCGAGCATGGGCGTGAGCGTCAGGGCAGAGATGGTGGATACCACTATGACGATGCTGACGATGTAGCCCAGCTGCTTGAACATGATGCCACTCATGCCACCGAGCATTGTCAAGGGCAGGAATACGGCCAGCACGGTTAGGGTTGTCGCCACCACGGCCAAGCCCACCTCATTCGTCCCGTATATGGCGGCCTCTCGCGGCGAACTCCCCTTTTCGAGCTGGGAGGTGATGTTCTCAAGCACCACTATCGCATCGTCGACCACCATACCAATTGCGATGGAGAGGGAGGAGAGGGAAATGATGTTGATGGTGTTACCACTGAGGTAGAGGTAGCTAAAGGCCATAATCAGCGACACCGGTATGGTGATGATGATGATGAGCGTAGCCCGCCAGCGCCCCAGGAAGAAAAGGATAACCAGCATTACGAAGATGCCCGCGTAGAGCACCGTCTCGGCAAGCGAGCTGAGGCTATTGACGATGAACTCCGCAGAGTTGAACAGCGGCTCTAGCTGCACATCCTTGGGTAGCCCCTTCTTGAGGCGCTCCACCTCGCGCTGGATATCCTCCACGATGGTAACGGTATTCGCCCCGCTCTGCTTCTGTATGGACATCTTCACCGCACGCTCCCCACCCCGCTTTACCACGAGCTGCTGCGAAGCCAGGGAGTCGTTGACCCGCGCCACATCGCATAGGAAGACCTTGCGCCCCCTGAAGTTACCAACCACCACCGAGTCTAGCTCCTCCGAGGTCTTAAACTCGGCCTCCACTCGGAGAGGTACTGCACTCGTACCCATCTCCACCATCCCGGCGGGTATATTCCTGTTCTCCTTGGCAATAGCCCCCCCGATTTGCTCCACGGTCAGGTTGTAGGCCTCCAGCCGGTGGGGGTCTATATCCACCTGGATGGCCCGCTTGGCCCCCCCGCTAACGCCGATAGAACCTATGCCGTTAATCCGGTTGAGCGGATTGACCAAAATGTCCTCCACGATTTCAGGCAGGGCATCGAAGTTCTCATCCGCCGTAATTGAGTACTCCAAAATGGGTATCATATTGGAGTTGAACTTGAATATCAACGGCTGATCCACCCCCTCCGGCAAGCGCTTCTGTACCCGGCCGATGGCATCGCGTATGGTGTTGCTCGCCTCATCCAGGTTTGTACCCCAGTCGAACTCCATGAAAATCATGGAGTAGTTGTCCTGCGAACGGGACGTTAGCTCCATGAGATTCGGCGTAGTGTTGAGCGTATTCTCCAGGGTCTTGGTAATGTTGTTCTCTATATCTGCCGCGTTCGCCCCCTGGTAGTAGGTGAAGACCGTGATGTAGGGGAATTCTATCTCCGGGTACAAGTCCCTCGATAGCTTCTGGTAGGAGTACAGGCCGAAGAGTATGACCCCGACGAATATCAGCAGGGTGCTAATCGGCTTCCTGACCGCGCTTTCGTATATCTTCATAGCTTGTGCCTCTCCTATTCGTTTTCGCTAGCCTTCACGACCTGGTCCTTTTCGGCAGCTTCACCCGTCCCATCCTGCTGCACCACCTCCACCTCTGCACCATCCTTCAGCTCGCGGATACCCGTATAGATAACCTCCTC
>PDRH01000010.1 GCA_002748015.1 Bacteroidota bacterium
CATGCGAGAGAACGCCCATTCCCTCATGGACCCCTGCCCTCTTGCCCTGGTTGACCGTGAAGAAATTATGCGCCCTCGCCACGCTATTGCTGACCACCTCGCCCGCTATATAGCGGAACTGCCCAGCACCTACGGAATCCTCCCGCCACTCGCCCTCCTCACGCGAATACTCCAAAGCCGCCAAACGATTGCGTAGCTCCAGATTCTCTGCCGCCAAACGGTCGCAACGGTCGTAGAGGTCTAAGTAGGCCCGGAAGCTATACACGAAGCGTTCTACAGCCGCCTCAGCACTCCGGGACAACAGGCCCACCCTAGCCTTCGTCCGGTAGTCATAGCTAATATGCATACCCAGCGCAAGGGCCTCCAGGAGCATGAAGACCAAGAAAGCCTGATGGCGCTTTAGGAGCGCAAGGAGCGTATTCAAACCCGGCTATCGCATGAGGAATTTGCAGGTCTCCACATTCTTCAGCGCGATGCCCGTACCACGAGCTACAGCACGAAGCGGATCCTCGGCCACCACAAAGGGTATCTTGATCTTATCGGAGAAGCGCTTATCGAGCCCACGCAGCAAAGCACCACCGCCCGCCAGATAGATTCCCGAACGGACGATATCAGCGTAGAGCTCCGGGGGGGTCTGCTCCAGCACATTCAGGATAGCCATCTCAATCTTGCTGATGGACTTATCCAGGCAGTGCGCAATCTCCTGGTAGTTCACCGGTACCTGCACCGGTAGTGCTGTCATCAGGTGCGGCCCATGAACCACGTAGTCCTCCGGCGGATCCTCCAGCGAAGGGAGTGCGGCCCCAACGGCAATCTTAATGTCCTCAGCCGTCCGCTCGCCGATCTTTATGTTGTGCTGGCGACGCATGTAGGCCTGAATATCCGCCGTGAAACCATCGCCGGCAATCCGCTCCGAGCGGTTGCAAACAATACCCCCCAGGGCAATAACGGCAATCTCGGCGGTTCCCCCTCCGATGTCTACCACCATGCTCCCCTGCGGGGCTTCCACATCAATACCTATACCCAGCGCAGCCGCCATCGGCTCGTAAATCATGTAGACATCCCGGCCATCAGCCTGCTCTGCGCTGTCGCGCACCGCCCTGATTTCCACCTCCGTGCTACCCGAAGGGATACATACGACGATACGTAGCGCCGGCGAGAACATCCGCTTACGCTTATTTATCAGCTTAATCATACCGCGGATCATCTGCTCTGCGGCATCAAAGTCTGCGATTACACCATCCCGCAGCGGGCGTACCGTATTGATATGCTCATGGGTCTTACCCTGCATCTGCCGCGCCTCGTTCCCTATCGCGATCAGCTTGCCCGTTGAGCGGTCCATCGCCACGATCGACGGCTCGTCCACCACTATCTTATCATTGTAGATAATGATGGTATTGGCCGTACCCAGGTCAATGGCGATTTCCTGTGTGAAGAAATTGAATAAACCCATAGTTGAAGGAATGGTATACTTAGTGTTTGAAGTGTCGAATATTGGTCAGCAGCATGGCCAGCCCGCGCTCATCAGCCAGCTCGATGCTCTCCTTGTCGCGGATGGACCCACCGGGTTGCACCACGGCGGCCACCCCTGCATCAGCGGCCAGCACCAACGAGTCGGCGAAGGGGAAGAACGCATCGGAGGCCAGCACCGCCCCCTGCAGGGAATGCCCGAAGGTCTGCGCCTTCTCGATGGCATGGCGGGTAGCATCCACCCGGCTAGTCTCCCCAGCCCCTACGCCTATCAGCTGCCCACCCCGCACAATGGCTATAGCGTTGCTCTTACAGTGCTTCACTATACGGTTGGCAAAGGCCATGTCCTCCAGCTCCCCTGCGCTCGGCTGACGTTTACTCACCACCGTCTTTGCCCCGAGGATATCCTCGTCGTAGTCAGCATCCTGATGCAGTACGCCGTTGAGCACCGTCCGCGTCCGCGATGCCTGCATCTGCCCCTCGCCCCGCTCCAGCAATACTCGGTTCTTTTTCTTAGTTAGGATAGCCAAGGCCTCGGGCGAAAAACCCTTGGCAAGGCAAACCTCAAAGAAGATGCCGTCCATCTCCTGAGCCGTAGCCTCATCCACCTCGGCGTTGGTAAGAATCACCCCCCCGAAAGCCGACTGCGGATCACCGGCCAGCGCCCGCCGCCAGGCCTCCACCAGCACGGCATCGCAGGCCAAACCACAGGGCGTACCATGCTTAAGCACAGCCACCGTCTGTACATCGAACTCATCCAGCAGCCCCAGGCCAGCATCCAAGTCCAAAAGATTGTTGTACGAGAGCTCCTTCCCATGCAGCTGGCGGAACATCGCATCCCTATCGCCCAGGAAGTAGCCCTTCTGGTGCGGGTTCTCGCCGTAGCGAAGTGGGTATACCGGCGCATCAGGGGCGAGACCCGCCGCCAGATGTACACCATCGCCCCCCAGCGCATCCACCGCCATGAAGTGGCGGGCTATGGCCATGTCGTAGGCCGCAGTACGGGCAAAAGCCTGCGCCGCAAAGTGATGCCGCTGCTCAAGCGTTGTTTCCCCGCCCTGCTCCCGGAGAATGCGCTCCAGCTCCGGGTACTGAGAACGGCTGGAAACCACCAGCGTGTCCCGGTAGTTCTTAGCCGCCGCTCGCAGCAAGGACACCCCGCCGATATCAACCTTCTCCACCAGCTCCTCCTCGCTCGCACCAGCAGCCAGCGCCTGCTCAAAGGGGTAGAGGTCCACCACCACGAGGTCTATCGGGGAGATGCCATGCTTGGCCATATCATCAAGATCGGGCTGATGGCCTCGCCGATGCAGTATACCCCCGAAAACCGCCGGATGTAGGGTCTTCACCCGCCCCCCGAGGATGCTCGGATAGCCCGTTAGATCCTCCACCCGCTGGGCCTCTACGCCCTGCGATAGCAGGTAATCATACGTTCCACCAGTGGACAGCATGCCCACATTCAGCTCGGCCAGTGCGGCCACCGCCCCATCAAGCCCTCCCTTATCAAACACCGACAGCAACGCCGTTGCAATCCGACCACTCATATGCACCTAGGTAAACCCCTCCGATTTGATGGATTGCCCCGGCCCGGGGACGCAATCCGCAGAAAACTCCGTAAACGCCACAAAATTCATACATTTCACGGATATAACCAAACTGCCTAAGCCTTTAGACGGCAATAATGACCGTGCGAAGGCGAACCTAAGGTCTAACGATACCCATCTGAGCGACCACAAACCTCCCGCAACCAGCAGTTGGGGGAAAATGTGTTATTTTTGCGGGTGCGCAACCCAAGGGTTGCCGTTTGTACGATAACGCCAAGCCGAGAGACCAATGAAACAGCAGCCCCCCAGAAAGCGCGCTATAGCATCCGCTAAGCTATACCGCACGCTAGCCATAGCCCTCCTCTGCACCCTCCTGCTCGGCCTGAGCCCCAACGCCCAGGCCCGGCGCGGAGGCATATACAGGAAGCCACGTGGCAAGTACATCGGCCTGCGCGGAGGGGTCGGGATGGCTGGCCTTCGCTTTGAGCGCAAGCCAGCCAAAAGCCTCCCCATCTTCTCCTACAGCTTCGGCGCGCAGGGGCTCTTCCTGCTCCCCCACAGCCTCGAGGTCGTCGTGGCCATACAGCTCCTACGGCAGGGAGGGAGGGCCGAAAGCTACTTCACCTACGAGGCGGGCGATCGCGGCAAGGCCCTCGGGAGGATAGACCGCACGGACAACGACCTTATCCTCGATGCCCCCCTCCCCCAGCAGGAGGGCAAGCTAACCTACGGGGCGCACTACTTCGTATTCGACCTGCCCGCCCTAGTCAACTACCGCTTCAGGCTCGGCGGGGATTTCCGCATGTTCGTCGGGGCGGGGTTCGACCTCAGCTTAGCCTTCTTCGGCGAGGCCTACCTCAAGAACGAACTCGGCAAGGAGAGCCTAGACATGGACTTCGGCTACTCCAAGAGCGACACCTTCACCCCCATAGACCTCGGCCTCATTGCGCATACAGGGGTTCGCTACGAAAAGATGCTGGAAGCATCGCTTTGGTACAAAATAGATTTCCTCAACCGTAACACTAACCCCAGCGCCAACGTACCAAACTTAGACCCAACCTACTCACTGGTACACCCCACGACGAATGCGCTAATGCATTCGAGGGGCAAGATCCACACCATGAGCGGGGGGATAACAATAGCATACTACTTACCGCTAAACTTATAGCGAAACAGCTTGACAATGACCTACGATGCGCTCCACATCCCCGAGACTAAGTACACCCCAGGCGTTGAGTTTAGGGAGGAAGAAAGTACCCTCTTCCTCTACGGAGTCAGCCGCCCTGAAAACGCAGTGGAGTTCTACCAGCCCATCATTGACTGGCTCGACGACTACATGGCCGTAGCCAACAGCGACACCGCTCTCAACCGCCGCCTGGTCATTGCCATCGACCTCCAGTACTTCAATTCCGTCAGTGCCAAGTACCTCATGAGCATCATTATGCACGCAAAAGAGGGGCTAAGCAAGAGCGTGGCATTCAAGGTGCAGTGGCACTACAGCCTACTCGACGACGAGTCTAGAGAATGGGGCGAAGATATGCAGTCGATCGCAGGACTCGAGTTCCAATTCATAGAAAAAGACCTCTAGCCCTTGCGCAATAGAAAAAGAGCATTACCTTTGCACCGCATTTGACCCATGGTGTAACGGTAGCACAGCAGATTTTGGTTCTGTTAGCCAAGGTTCGAATCCTTGTGGGTCAACTAGCATTGCGCTATTAGCTACATCCAGCAAAAGGGGTTGAGGCAGGTGAACGCATCGGGGAAAAACGGATACGGCTATTCGCTACTTAATGCGCGCAATTTTGCACACTAAGTAGCAAATAGCCCCTAGCCGTAGCAATGCGGTGCATACCTAGAATATCAACTGGAGCTGCGAACTCCGGCGAACCTAGTCCGCCCAGTCCTCCCTATCAAGCGTACGGTACTGTATGGCCTCGGCAAGGTGCACCGTCTGCAGTGGCCCACCATCATCCAGATCCGCTATCGTACGCGCCACCTTCAGTATCCTATCGTAGGCCCGAGCCGAGAGGTTCAGCTGGCGCATAGCGTTCTTCATCAGGCGCAGCGATTCCTCATCCAACCGGCAGTACTCCCGAATCATCGGGCTGGTCATCTGCGCATTCGAGTGTATGCCCGCCTCCCGGAATCGCTCTTGCTGAATCTGCCGCGCCGCAACCACACGCTCGCGCACCGTACGGCTATCCTCGCTCAACGGCAGCTGCGACAGCTTCTCGAAAGGCACAGGCACCACCTCTATGTGCATATCTATGCGGTCAAGCAGCGGCCCAGAAATCTTGTTCAAATACCGCTGCACCATCGCCGGCGTGCAGACGCATTCCTTCGTCGGGTGGTTGTAGTACCCACAGGGGCAAGGGTTCATAGAGGCTATCATCATGAAGGAGGCCGGGAAATCCGCACTCGACCGCGCCCTCGACACCGTGATATGGCGTTCCTCCAGCGGCTGGCGCATGACCTCCAGCACGCTCCGCTTGAACTCCGGTAGCTCGTCCAGGAACAGCACACCGTTGTGCGCCAGGCTAATCTCCCCCGGCTGCGGGAACTGCCCCCCGCCCACCAGTGCAACATCCGATATAGTATGGTGCGGGCTACGGTAGGGACGCGCCCTTACCAGCCCCTCCTCAGCCGGTACAAGCCCCACCACGGAGTGTATCTTCGTCGTCTCCAATGCCTCATCCAACGTCAGAGGCGGCAGGATCGTCGGTAGCCGCTTGGCCAGCATCGTCTTGCCCGACCCCGGAGGGCCTATCATGATCAGGTTATGCCCCCCAGCCGCCGCCACCTCCAGCGCCCGCTTCACCCCCTCCTGCCCACGCACA
>PDRH01000045.1 GCA_002748015.1 Bacteroidota bacterium
GTTCTCCGCCCTTTCGCGGACGTACATCCGCTCCTCCCTTACTACGTATAGAACGGGGTGCTGCTTGCTCCAGTACTTCGGGCGCACGGGGGTGATTCTTGCCATGGTGGTTGACGTTAAAACATATACTAGAGGATACGTAGATCCTGCGGAAGGGTTACATGGCTGGAATCCCCGTACTCCGTGTCTACTGCCGCTCCGAATTTGCGCTGGGCGGAATTCGGAGCGGCGGCCGGGGCGCTAGGGGGAGGAGTACTCCGCTCTGCCCGATGATTCCCAGCTGCTTGCCTATGCCCGGTAATTCCGCTGCATGCGTCCTACCCCCTGCTTCTTTGGGTGGCTCGCTTGGGGTAGCGGGGGGAGTCTGGCGGGCGGGGGGCGCTAAGTTTTGCCCCTAGCACCCTTGCGGTATAGAAGTCCGGCATTATTTGATTATCTTTGCGCCTACCCTGCTATGCAGTCGGCTATGGGTAACGAAAAGGAGGAGCAGCTTTGGCATCACTACAACAGGAGGATTTGCAGCGTGTTATCGATGCGCTGAAGCTCCATACGACCTACGACCTGTCGGACTACTCCGATAAGTCGCTCGTGCGGCGTGTGGAGAAGATAATGGCCGAGGATGGGCTGAGCTTCGAGGAGCTGATCGCCCGTTTGGAGGCTCGTGGCGTGTACGGCGAGGAGCTCATGAAGCGGGTGACGGTGAACACGAGCGAGCTGTTCCGCGACCCGGAAATCTGGCAGGCCATCAGGACGCAAATTCTACCGACTTTTCGCAGGCAGGATACGATCAACGTGTGGCACGTGGGCTGCTCGCGGGGGCAGGAGGTGTACTCGATGATGATGCTGCTCGACCAGGTGGGCCTGCTGGAGCGGACCAATGTGTACGCCAGCGACATTAACCCCGTCATGCTCGCGGAGGCGGAGCGCGGGGAGTACCCCTTCCGCTTCAACCTCAACTACCTGGACAACTTCGACCGGGTGATGAACGCCAATCCGCTCAACTACGAGGAGCGCCCGAACATCTCCTACGATGCCTACCTGAGCGTGGATAAGGAGCGGGATGTTATCCGGATGCATGACTTCCTGCGGGCCAAGCCGCACTACCGGCGGAGCGATCTGGTAACGTGCGTGAATCCCTTCTTCGTGAAGTTCGACCTGATTCTGTGCCGCAACGTGCTGATCTACTTCAACCCGCGGCTGCAGAATCGTATCTTTGAAATGTTCTACCAGAATTTGTATGCCGGTGGGGCCGTAGTGCTGGGGGCGCATGAGATGATGCCCATGCCGTGGTCTGGCTACTACCATCGGCGGGGCAAGGTGTATATACGTAAGGGGCAGTAGGTATGAAGCATGGTCTAGTGGTACGTGTGGGTGCATATCTCCGGCAGGGCCGGGGCTTTGTGGTGCGCCTGCTGATCGTGCTGTTGGCCGGGGCGGTCGGCCTGCTTTACATCACTCGGACCCACTCGGAGTACCGCGAGGAGCTGATATTGTCCTACCGGCAGGGGCTGGTGCAGGGGGTGGATCGCCTGGCCGGCACGCTGGATTTGATGGATCTCTCGCCCCTGAGCTCGGATTCGGTGGAGCGGGAGGAGATGCGAAGGCTCTTCGTGACACCCATGGCGGAGAGTACGGGCTATCCCTTCATCCTGCGGCCCAACGGGGAGATCCTCTTCCATTTCTTCCGGTCTTCTACGAGCCTGCCGGCGGTCCTCATGGAGGACATGGCCGAGAGCGCGAACCGCCGGGGTACGGTGGCGGTGGAGATGTCGGGGCTGGGCCAGGGGGAGCGGATGATCTACTATGCGTACTACCCGGAGCTGCGGTGCTATATCGGGGTGGAGACGGACGAGGCGCTGCTGATGGTGGGGCTGGAGCGTACCTATAGCTATAGCGTGCTGGTGCTGCTGGTGGCGATGGTGGTGCTCTGGCTGCTGCTGGACTACGCGAGCCGGTGGGTGCGTTTGCTCTTTGATACGTGGCGGGACCGGCTGGCGAGCCTTTCCGACGGGGAGGTGGTGGAGCGCGTGGATCTGCATGGGCATCTGCCGCTGGTGGGCATCCGGCGGGAGTTCAACGAGCTGGTGGGGGGCTTGAACAGCGTGCGGGGCTTTGCGTCTGCGCTGCAGAGCGGGGATTTGCATGCGGAGTTTACGCCCCTGGGGCCGCACGACACGCTGGGGACGGCGCTGCTGAAGCTGCGGGATAGCATGGTGAAGAATGAGGAGGAGGCGCGCAGACGGAGCGAGCAGGAGGAGATCCGCAGCTGGCAGAATGCGGGGCTGGCGGAGTTCTCGAAGCTGCTGCGGGAGCATAGCGATGATATCGATCGGCTGAGCGAGGCGGTGGTCCGCCGGCTGGTGAACTACCTGGGGGCGGCGCAGGGCGGGGTGTTCGTGGTGGCGGATGGCGGGGATGGCCAGCGGCACCTGCGCCTCTCGGCGGCCTTTGCCTACAATAGGAAGAAGTTCTTGTCGCGGGATGTGCTCTTCGGCGAGGGGCTCATCGGCACTTGCGCAGTGGAGCGGGAGCTGATGCATCTGGATCAGATCCCGCCGGGGTACTGCGACATAAGCTCGGGGATAGGGAATGTGCCCCCCCGGGAGCTGCTGGTCGTGCCGCTGAAGACGGATGACGATCTGTTCGGGGTGGTGGAGATTGCCACGTTGGAGCACTTCAGCGAGGCGATGGTGGAGTTTGCGCAGACTGTGGGCCTTAGCATTGCGCAGACCATGCAGCTGGCGCTGAATGCGGAGCAGACGAATGCGCTGATAGTGAGCGAGCGGGAGCAGCGGGTGATGATGCACAATAAGGAGGAGGAGCTGCGGCAGACCATCGAGGAGCTGCAGGCTACGCAGGAGCAGATAGAGCTGAGCGTGGAGTCGGATCGGGCGCTGCGGCGTGTGGTGGATGATGCGGTGATCTACGTGGAGTTCTCGGAGCTGGCGATGGTCCAGCGGGCCAACAGCCAGTTTGAGATTTTTGCGCGGGCACTGGGCTTCGACAATGCGCACCAGCTGCGGCTGCTGGAGGATGTGCGCTATATGGCAGAGGATGATGCGAGTGGCGCTTCGGAGGAGAAGGCGTTCCGGCCGGTGTGGGATAGGGTGCTCTCGGGGGCGGTGCAGCAGGTGGTTACGGTGTGGCGCGGGGAGCAGGACGAGCGGCGGCTGATGGCCTCGTTCGTGTACAGCGTGGATGGGGATCTGCCGGTGGTCTACATGATGGCCCAGGATATAACTTCGCTGTGCGGCATGTGCACGGCTAGTCAAGCTGCGGAGGAGGGCTAGGCCATGGGTTTGGAGCATACGTTAGGTCCGGAGGAGGCGCGGCTACTGATTGAGCAGATTCGTCGGCAGTACGGGGATGATTTCTCGGGTGTGCCGGTTGGGGTCTTTTCGCGCCGCCTAGGCCGGGTGATGGATTTGATGGGGGTGCGTGATCCGGAGGACTTCGCGCGGTCGTTGGGCTGCTGCCGCCCGGATTTCTACAGCAGGATGCTGGATATGCTGGTGCCCCGGACGACGGAGATGTTCCGCGACCCGATGTTCTGGCGTACGCTGCGCGAGCAGGTTGCTGGCTACCTGGTGCCGCGGTATGGCGCTAGGCTGCGGGTGTGGGTGGCGGCCCATGATTCGGGCGAGGAGCTATACTCGCTGCTGATTCTGCTGCATGAGATGGGCCTGCTGGAGGGGGCGACGATCTACGGTAGCTATCTGGGCGACCGTGCGCAGGAGCGTATTCTGCGGGGGGAGCTGCGTGGGGGCAAGGTGGAGGTGGATGCGGCCAACTATGAGCGTAGCCAGGGGGCTTCGTCGCTGGATGCGTACGTGGAGAGTAGGGCTGATGGGCATCGTGCGCTGGATGGGAAGCTGCTGGCTGGCGTCTCGCTGCTCCGCTCGTCGGTGCAGCTACCGGGCTGGAGTGGTCGTGAGCCCCTGCACCTGGTGCTCTGCCGGAATCAGTTCCTGTACTGGAATTTGACCTATGCGCAACGGAATATGCTGGTGCTGAGCCGGGCGCTGGTCGATGGGGGCTTGCTGGCGCTGGGTATCCGTGAGCGTCTGGATCACTTGCAGCCAGGGGGGCTATTTGAACCCTGGAATGCGAATGAGGGGATCTATCGGTTTGAAGGAGGGTTGGGCTGATGGTGCGCGCAGTGGTGATAGGGGGATCGGCGGGGAGCTTCCCGGTGGTAACGAGCATACTGCATGCGCTGCCCGAGGATTACGGGCTACCGGTGCTGCTGGCTTTGCACCGCCTGAAGCATGTGCGTGCGGGCTTTATGGAGGCGCTGCAGTCGAAGTCGAACCTAGAGGTGCTAGAGCCGTATGATAAGGACAGGGTGCTGCCCGGTAAGGTGTATTTGGCGCCCTCCAACTACCATATGTACGTGGAGTCGAACCATCGCTTCCAGCTGACGACCGAGGAGCCTGTGAACCATTCTCGCCCCTCGATTGATATACTATTCAGCTCGGTGGCGAGGGTTTACGGTGCGGAGGGGGTTGGGGTGATCCTCTCGGGGGCGAATCGGGATGGTGCGCAGGGGCTGGCCCGCCTGAAGGCGGCGGGCGGTGTGGCCGTGGTGCAGGATCCGGCGGCTAGCCTTATGCCGACGATGCCGTCGGCGGCGCAGGGCTTGTGCACGCCGGATTGGGTGCTGAGCCCTGAGGGTATAGTAGAGTATTTATTGACCTTAGCGTAGGGGTGGATATGAAAGAGTTGAAGTTTGATATAGAGCGTCTGGATTGGCTGCTGCTGGCCTTGCAGGTGGTGCTGGTGGCGCTGATGCTGCTGCTGGGCTTTGCGCCGCGGCTGGGGTGGAGTGCGTCGAATGTTTTCCTGCTGCTGTCTGGCTTTGCGCTGCTGGGGGTGGTGTTCCTTCAGTCGCGCCGGGGTAGCCGTTCGGTGCAGGCCCTGGCGCGCCGCGATGAGGAGATCGAGGCGCTGCGTACTGACTACGATATGCTGTCGGTCCGTCTGGAGCGTGAGAAGCAGGCGAGGGAGCGTGAGGAGCAGGCGCGGGAGCAGGGTGAGCGCCTGGAGCGTGTGGCCCGTGAGCGTTTGGCTGGCGAGACGCGCGAGGAGCTGATAGGGTCGTTGTTCCGTGCGTTTTCGACGGAGCAGCAGCTGGTGCAGGGGGTGTACTATAGCCCGGATGGGGGCGGGGGCTACCGCTTGGGCCAGTCGTTCGCGCTCTATAGCGGTTCGGAGGTGCTTTCGGCCTTTGCACGTGGCGAAACGCTGGTGGGGCAGGTTGCATTAGAGGGAAAACCACTATATTTGGATGATATTCCGCCGGCGTACCGGGTGATAGTGTCGGGTTTGGGGCGTTCTGCCCCCCGTCGTCTGCTTATTTGGCCCTTGGTGGGGGCTGGTGGGCGCGATCTGGGGGTGCTGGAGCTGGCCTTCTTCACGGAGCATTCGACCTGGAGCCGGGAGGTGGTCGAGGGGGTGATGAGTGATTTTACTAGCCGTATGGATGAATTAAGCGCTTAGGAGGTTGTAGATGATACGAGTGGGCAATAGGGAGATTGGCCGTTTGAGCTGGCGCGATGTGATGTACGCGCTGGTGCTCTGGAGCGTCTCGGTCTTCGTGGTATTCCTTTTCTGGACGTTTTCGCTGACTGCGGCGGCTAAGGGCGGGGATCATCAGGTGTCGCTCTGGCAGCTGCACATGGAGCAACCGGTGCTCTGGTTGCTGGATGTCGCTCCCTTCGTGGTGTTCTTCCTCTACCTGTTCGTGATGGATCTTTTCCGCTCGCGGGTCAATGCGCTGGAGGAGGATCTGTCTGCGCAGCGGGAGATGCGTGTTCATAATGCGGAGTTCGCGAAGGCGATAGGTGAGGGTAACTACGATGTGGCGTTCAACGTGGACAGTGAGCAGGATCGGCTGGGGCTTTCGCTGCTGAGCATGCGGGACAACCTGCGGGAGACGAACCTGAAGGAGGCGGAGGCGAACTGGGTGACGAAGGGTAAGGATGAGCTGGCCAACGTGCTGCGCCTGCATAACAACCTGAAGGAGCTGGGCTACGCGGTGCTGCAGAACCTGATAGCGTATATCGGTGTGGTGCAGGGGGGGCTCTACCTCTACGATGAGAAGACGCAGCGGCTGACTGGCCTGGCGACGTATGCGTACGATCGGGATAAGCTCAACCAGCAGAGCTTTGCGCTGGGCGAGGGGCTGGTGGGGCAGTGCGCCTTTGAGCGGGCGCAGATCTATCGTACGGAGATTCCGGAGGACTACGTTACCATCCGCTCGGGGATTCTGGGGGCGGCGCGTCCGCAGAGCCTGCTGCTGGTGCCCCTCATTACCGATGAGAAGCTGCAGGGGGTGCTGGAGTTCGCATCGCTGTCGGAGGTGTTCTCGAAGCGTGAGCAGCGGTTCCTGGAGGAGGTGGGGGAGACGATAGCGCGTACGCTGTTCAACCTGCGGAATACGCAGGAGACCGAGCGGCTGCTGCGGGAGTCGCAGAAGCTGACCAAGGAGCAGGAGCGGAACGAGCGGAAGCTGAAGGAGAATGCGGTGGAGATGGAGAAGGCGCAACGGGAGCTGGAGGTGTCGAATGGGCAGCTGGAGGCGAAGATTCGTGAGGCGGAGAATGCGCAGAAGCGTTTGCACTCGCTGCTGGAGAATGCGTCGGAGGTGATCACCATCTACGGTACGGACCGGGAAATATCGTACATTAGCCCGTCGGTTACGAAGATCTTGGGCTATACGCCTGAGGAGATGGAGAGCGGGAAGGATAAGGAGCGGCTTACCCTGCAGGCGCGGGATGCGCTCAATGGTATGTTCGATACGCTGATGGACCATCCGCGGGAGTCGATAACGATTCAGTACGTTTTCCTGAAGCGTGATGGGGAGAAGGTGTGGCTTGAGGTTACGGGGCGGAATATGATCAAGGATCCGGCGATAAGGGGGCTTATCCTGAATGCGCGGGATATCACGGAGCGTATCCGGGCGGAGAAGGAGGAGCGGATGAAGAGCAAGATGCAGTCGCTCTCGGAGAACTCGGTGGACATGATCGTGCGTATGGGCGAGGACCGGGTGTTCTACTACGCGAATCCGATGGTTACGGAGTATCTGGGTTTGCGTCCGGATGAGCTGGTGAATAAGCTGCTGGATGATCTCTCGCTGCCCGAGGTGCTGCAGGAGGCCTTCGAGGAGATGCTGGCCGAGATAAAGGAGTCGCCGGAGCGCCGGGAGCGTGATGTGGAGCTGGGGGAGCGGGAGGACTTGAAGATCCTGCACATCATGGCCATCCCGGAGTTTGATGGCGAGCTGCTGGAGACGATTCTGTTCGTGGGGCATGATATCACGGAGGCGCGGCAGAAGGAGAAGGAGATTGAGGAGAAGAACCGTAAGATCGCTGAGAGCATCAACTATGCGTACCGCATACAGTCCTCCATTCTTCCGGATCTGGAGCTGCTGCAGGAGGCGTTCCCGAAGAGCTTTATGTACTACCAGCCGCGGGATGTGGTGAGCGGGGACTTCCCGTGGTTCTTCCGCAAGGGCGATTGCATCTACGTGGCGGCGGTGGACTGCACGGGGCATGGTGTGCCTGGGGCGCTGCTCTCCTTCATCGGCTACTTCACGCTGAATAACGTGGTGGACCACGATGCATCATATACGGCAGGGGAAATTCTGGACCATCTGCATGCTGGGGTGCGGACTACGCTGCGGCAGGATCGCGCGGGGGCTGATGCTCGGGACGGGATGGACATTGCGCTCTGCAAGATAAATCCGCAGACGATGGAGCTGGAGTATGCCGGGGCTCACCGTCCGCTGTACTTCCTGCGGGATGGGGAGCTGACGGAGTACAAGGGTGATCGGCGTGCGATTGGCGGTATTCCGAACCCGCGTAAGCCGGAGGGGCCGTTCAATAACCATGTAATCTCGTTGCAGCCCGGGGACAGGGTTTTCTTCTTCTCTGACGGCCTTCCGGACCAGCTGGGGGGCGAGCGGGGGATGAAGAAGTACAGCCCGCAGCATATCCGCCAGGTACTTTCTGAGCGTTTTTCGCAACCTATGGAGGCTCTTGGGAGTTTTATAAAGGAGGATTTCGAGTCGCACCTCGGGGAGTACAAGCGTATAGATGATGTGATTCTGATTGGTATAGAGTTCTAGTGCTTAGTTGGTAGATAAGGAAGGAGTAAATGGTGAATAAGAAGGTAAAGAAGTTTTTGGATTTCGTGTACGAGGTGTATGCGTCGATGCGTGCGCATGAGATTACGCTGGTATACGAGGGGGAGATTACGCATCAGATAACGAAGGCTTTCACCTCGCTGGCTGAGCTGGACATGGCCAAGGAGGAGGAGGATGGTTCTATTCAGAAGAAGGTTTTCCACGTGATGGTGGAGTGCCTACAGAACATCAGCAAGCATGCTGATTCTCCGCAGTCGGATGATTTCCTGTATGCTGGTCGTGGTATCTTCATGGTGAGCCGTGGTGATGATTGCTACCACGTGATTTCGGGCAACCTGGTAGAGGTGAGCAAGAAGGAGAAGCTGAGCGAGCAGCTGGATCACATCAATTCGCTGGATAAGGATGCGCTCAAGGAGCTCTACAAGACGCAGATGAAGGAGGGACGGCTGAGCGATAAGGGTGGGGCTGGTCTGGGCTTCATCGATATAGTGCGGAAGACGGGGAACCCGCTGGAGTACCACTTCATGCCGATAGATGATAAGACGCAGTTTTTCATATTGACCTCAACGATCAACCGTAAGGCCAGCTAGCTGCTGGGTGTGGATATAGACAACAATACTGAACCGTAAAAAGTAAAGCAATGGATACGATAAAGATAATGGGCACTGACGATACGCCTACGGTTACGCTGGATGCAGGTGCTGGTCTGTTTGAGATTTCCGGGCGTTCGCTGCCGGAGGATGTGACGGCTTTCTACTCCCCGATTTTGGACTGGCTGGGCGAGTATGCGGGTAGCCCGAATGCCAAGACGGAGTTTAGCTTCAAGCTGGTGTACTTCAACACGGCGAGCTCTAAGCTGCTGCTGGATGTGCTGATGAAGCTGGAGGACATTGCGAGCGAGGGGCATGATGTGCTGGTTCGCTGGTACTACCCCGAGGACGATGAGGACATGATGGAGGCTGGCGAGGAGTACGCTGACATCGTGGAGGTACCCTTCGAGCAGATTGCATACGAGGGTGTCTAGGCGTTGTGCGCCGTGTAGGCCTGAAGGTGGATTTTACTAAGTAGGATGCAAGGATGAGTGAAGAGATTCTAAAAGCCCTGATGCAGCTGTTTGCGATTATCGCAAAGCAGGATGAGGGGCTTGGCACGTCGGAGCGTGAGTACGTTGAGAGCTTTCTTCGTCAGCAGATAAACGATGAGGATGTCGAGACGTACCTGGGCCTTTTCGATGGCTTCGTGGCGAAAGGGGGCAAGAGCGGCAAGGAGGGGGCCAAGAAGCTGACGAGCGTTGGTGATTCGGTGAAGATCTTGGGTATCTGTAAGAAGATCAACCGTACGCTGACGCAGAAGCAGAAGGTCATCGTGCTGGTGCGTCTCTTCGAGCTGCTGAATGCGGACCGGAAGTTCTCCGACCAGCGGATGGAGATCATCACGACGGTGGCGGATGTCTTCAAGGTGAGCGCTGAGGAGTATGCGGATATAGAGTCCTTCATCCGCGATAGCGATCCGTCGGAGGGCGATCGTCCGAACATCCTGACGGTGGGGGCGCGTCCGTCGGAGCGGGAGGATGATGGGAGCAAGCGGATTGAGACGGATCCGCTGGATTCGCCGCTGTACATCCTGCGTATTCTCTCTGAGGATCTGTATTTCCTCCGCTACGGTGGTTCGGAGAATGTCTTCCTGAATGGCCTACCGATACACAACCTGCGGATATACCTTTTTGCGAGTGGTAGCAGCATCAAGCTGCCGAAGGGGCGTCCGGTGTACTACGCGGATGTGGTGTCGCACTTCATGGCGGATATGGAGCTTACGCCCATTTCGTACGTGGCGGACCACATCTGGTATCGCTTCCCCTCGGGGGGGGTAGGGCTCCGTGATATCAGCTTCAGCGAGGAGCATGGTAAGCTGGTGGGGATCATGGGGGCCTCGGGGGCTGGTAAGACGACCCTGCTGAATGTGCTTTCGGGGGCGAATGCGCCGTCGGAGGGGCAGGTGCGGATCAATGGCTACGATCTGTACAAGGAGGCGGAGCAGCTGGAGGGTACGATAGGCGTCATCCCGCAGGACGACCTGCTGATCGAGGAGCTAACGGTCTACGAGAACCTGTACTACAGCGCGAAGCTCTGCTTTCGGGATAAGAGCGAGGAGGAACTGCGGGGGATGGTGGAGCATACCCTGAGTATCCTGGGGCTGCTGGAGCGCAAGGATCTGAAGGTGGGTTCGCCGCTCAACAAGATGATTTCGGGCGGCCAGCGTAAGCGGTTGAATATTGCGCTGGAGCTGATTCGGGAGCCTTCGATCCTGTTCGTGGATGAGCCTACTTCGGGTCTTTCGTCGCGGGATTCGGAGAATGTGATGGATCTGCTGCGGGAGCTGACGCTGAAGGGTAAGCTAATCTTCGTGGTTATTCACCAGCCGTCGTCGGAAATCTACAAGATGTTCGACGATATGATCATCCTGGATACGGGTGGCTACCTGATCTACCGTGGCAATCCGGTGGAGGCGGTGATGTACTTCAAGCGGGAGGATCAGCAGATTAATAGCGATGTGGGGGAGTGCCCGAGTTGCGGTAACGTAAATCCGGAGCTGATCTTCAACATCGTGGAGTCGCATGTGGTGGACGAGTACGGGCGCTATACGCCCCACCGTAAGGTCTCGCCGCCCCGGTGGGAGGAGATCTACCGTGGGCATAACATGAACCACCCCATAGAGGAGGAGAGTACGCCGCCGCCGCGTTCGCTTAACATCCCGTCGCGGTTTCGGCAGTTCCTGATATATACGGCGCGTGATTTCCGCTCGAAGGTGAGCAATAGGCAGTACATCGCGCTGAACCTGCTGGAAACGCCGGTGCTGGCCTTCATCCTGGCCTACGTTATCCGCTACATCCCTGATCCGAACTCGTCGGTGTACGTGTTCCGGGAGAATGAGAACATCCCGATATACATCTTCATGGCGCTGATTGTGGCGCTGTTCATCGGGCTGACGGTGAGCGCGGAGGAGATCTTCAAGGATAGGAAGATACTGAAGCGGGAGCAGTACCTCAACCTGAGCCGCACGTCGTACCTGCTGAGCAAGGTGTTCCTGCTGATGTGCCTCTCGGCCATCCAGTCGATAACCTTCGTGCTGATTGCCAATGGCATTCTCGATCTGCGGGGCTTGAACTTGGAGTACTGGCTGATCCTGTTCTCAACAGCGGTTTGCGCCAATCTCATAGGCCTGAATATCTCTGCGACCTTCAATAGCGCAGTTACGATATACATCGTCATCCCGCTGCTGATGATTCCGATGATGGTTCTCTCGGGTGCGATGTTCTCGTTCGAGAAGCTGAATAGGGCCGTGGGTAGCTTCAACCGGGTGCCGCTGATAGCGGAGTTCATGCCGACGAAGTGGGGGTACGAGGCGCTGACCGTGCTGCAGTTCAAGGACAATGAGTTCCAGAAGCACTTCTACCAGCTGGAGAAGGAGGAGCATAATGCGAACTACAAGACCGTGTACTACATCCCGGAGCTGCAGAAGCGTATCGAGTACTGCATAGCTAACCTCCCGCGCCGGGAGGAGGAGTCGGCGAGGGATTCGCTGGCTACTGATATTGCCATCCTGCGGCGCGCCATAGCGCAGGAGGAGGAGCTGGCGGGTAAGCAGACCTACAAGTACATGGCGCGCCTCAATATCGATAGCATCGATGAGTTTGCCCTCTACGAGGCGGTGGGCTATTTTGAGGAGCTGGATGAGCACTACAGCAAGATCTACCAGCGTGCGAACCAGAAGCGTGATGCCATCGTCTCGCACCTGATGACGACCAACCCGAAGCTCTACGAGGCGAAGCGGTCGGCGTACCACAATGAGAGCATCGCTGACCTGTGCATGAAGGTGTTTGAGAAGAATAAGATACTGCAGTTCAAGGACGAGCTGGTGCAGCAGTATGACCCGATATACCGTGATCCTATCCCGCGCTGGTGGGGTGATATCCGCTCGCACTTCCTGGCTCCGCGGAAGTATTTTGCCGGTCGCTACTACGACACGTACTGGTTCGATTTGAGCATTATCTGGATAATGAGCCTAATCCTCTACATAATGCTGCATTTCGAGGCTGTGCGTAGGCTTGGTGATCTATTTGGAATGCTGCAGGGTAAGATGAAGGAGCGGCGGCCTAAGGTGGAGTCCAAGCCAGAGATTAAGCCACAGAAGGAGGGGAAGGGTTAGCCCTCGATAGTGATGTACCCAATAGCTTTATATAACCCAGAAAACTAGTAGATATGGTATTACGATTTAAGAGCCTACTCTTTGCGGTGCTCGCCATGGGAGTGCTTTTCCTGTGGGCGCAGTGCGGGGGGAATGGCAACCAGCAGGATCCGAATGCGGAGTTTGATATTCCGGACTCGATGATACAGACCGAGCAGATAGAGGTGTCTAGCAAGGTGATAGAGGAGATGGTGGAGAATATCTCCTCGCCGGTGGAGACGGCGGCCCTGATGAAGCGGCTGAAGGTGCCCTTCAACAAGGACTACATGATTCCGACGGATGCCGCGGACCACTTCAATACGAACTTCACCAAGGCGCTGGGCCTGGGGCTATATGGTACGGATCTGGGCTACCTCAATATGTACGCGAAGACCTCTGAGGTGCTCTCGTACATCTCTGCGGTTAAGGATCTGGCGGATGGTATACAGGTAGGGCAGTTCTTTGATTTCGCAACGCTCAAGCGCCTTGCAACCAATAATGAGAACCTGGACTCGCTGATATACATATCGCAGCAGAGCTACAATAAGATAGATAGCTACCTGCGTAAGAATAACCGTGGGGCGCTCAGCACGGTTATCGTTGCTGGCGTATGGATAGAGGGGATGTACCTCTCAGCCCAGGTGGCGATGGAGACGAAGAACCCCCAGATGGAGGAGACTATAGCCGACCAGAAGGTGGTGCTCTCGACGCTCATCCCAATGCTGAGCATCTACGATAAGGATGCGAACATCATGGGGCTGGTGGATCGCCTCAATGCGATAAAGGAGCTCTACAAGGAGGTGAAGATTACCTATGAGCAGGGGGAACCCGTGACCAAGGTGATAGACGGTAAGCTGACCATCGAGCAGAAGGACAAGCAGATAGTGGATGTTACGCCCGAGGTGCTCAATGGTATTATGACTAGCCTTGTAACCCTGCGGAACGATTTAGTCAACAACAAATAGGGAGGAGTAGAAGCTATGATAAAGACGAAGAACTGGATTTTTGGTGTAGTGGTGGCTACCTTCCTCCTGCTGCCGGCGGTGAGCTTTGCGCAGTCGGAGGATGAGCTGCTGGATATATGCGGTGCGATAGCCGGTGAGGATGCAACCTACCTGCGGGACTTTAAGATACGTCTGGATGCTGGTGATCCGCCCCCTGTGCAGCGCTACCCAATCGTGCTGAAGAAGGGGAATAAGTACCGCTTCTCGATAGCCAGCTCGAAGGATCTGGATGGCATCATGAAGCTTGAGCTGTACGATAGCAACCGCCTGATGGCCACGACGAGCAACCCTGCTACGGGTATGGACTACCCGTCGTTCGACTGGGTCTGCTCCAAGACCGGGGCCTACCACCTGTTCTACTCCTTCAAGGATGGGGATGCTGGCCAGGGGGTTGGCGTGCTCTCGCTGGTTGAGGATGACTACTAGGGGCTAGCGCTAGCCGTATATCTTCGGGGGCATTGCTGGTTTATCTGGCAATGCCCCCTTTTTATATGGCGGACTTTGCGTAGCTTTGCGGGTAACTAACTATAAGGGCTAGCGCATGAAGTCGTACCGTCGTTTTCTATTCTGGCTGGGGGGAGCCTGCTCATTTCTTCTAATTCTTCTGCTCATGGGATGTACAGCAAAGCGTTCAGAGGTGTCGCCGTCGCACGAAGGTGTTGATCTTCGTATGACTGGCCTTGAACCACCTTCTCTCGAGGCTGGGGACTTCCGCTTGACGGGTCTTCTGGACATAGCAGTAGCAGCGATTTCCCAGGCTGAGGGGCCGGTCTGCTTTTCGCCAGCAGGTTTCTGCCACGCACTCGGGATGGCCGAGGCCGGGGCGGCTGGGGAGACGCTCTCCCAACTGCAACGGGTAGCCCTACCGAAGATCGAAGAGCGGCAGGATAGCGCGTTGACCCTCTCGGTGGCCAATGCGGTGTGGGTAGATGAGAACTTTCGCCTTGCTCCCTCATACCTCCAGCGGGTCGAGACGACCTTCGATGCGAGTGCCAGCCCCATACCTTTGCAACGGCAACCCGAGGAAAGCGCAGGGGTGATAAACGCTTGGTCCAAGGAGCATACGGAGGGTATGATAGAGCGCCTAGTGGATGCGCAGGCCATCGCAGGGGCTGACCTCGTACTGACGAACGCCATCTACTTCAAGGGGTTGTGGGCTACCCCCTTCAGCCCTGAGGAAACCCGGAGTGCCATCTTCCACGGGCGTAAGGGTGATCGGCGGGAGCAGATGATGACGATGCTCTCCAGCCGGGTAGGGTGCCACTTCTCGGATGGGGGGGCGCTGGCGGTACTTCCCTACGCCAATGGGGAGTACTTCCTGGCCGTTTACCTCCCACCGGAGGAAAGGCCGAATGCCATCCCGGCGGGGAAGGATTTGATGGCCATGTACGATAGCGTGCGCTCCGGGGAGTCTGTCCATCTTTCACTGCCCCGTTTTCGGCTGAAGAGTTCACTGCGGCTCAATGGCCTTCTGAGCTCGCTGGGGGTTACTGCTCCACTAGGTCCTGGGGCGGATTTTAGCCCCATGACTGAGGGTAAGAATGACCTCTTTATCCAGTCCGTTCTCCAGTCTGCGGAGGTGGAGGTGAACGAGGTGGGGACAGAGGCGGCGGCCTCGACGGCCATCATCATGGTGCGCAGCGCCGCCATGCCGAAGGTATTCCGGGCAGACAGGCCCTTCCTCTTCTTCGTCTGCCAGGGGGATATCTCGCGGGTGCTCTTTGCGGGGCGGGTGGAGTAGGGGGCTATCCCCCATTGCGCAGATCGCGTATATCAGGGTAGAGCTTTCGTAGCCAGCTGGCAAGCCATTGGTCCACTCCTATAAAGAGGGTCAGGCTACTGTCCCAACAGACTATCTCGAAGCTTGCTCCCTGCGCCTGAGGGGTCGGTTGCCCTTCCCAGAAAGCGGTGTTCCCCTCGGCGTAAGGTGCTTCTACCGGCAGGGAGGTCGGTATACGTTCAAAGGCGCTGAGTACGCCCCAGATGAATTGCACCTCTATCTGCTCAAGGGTGGTAGACAGCTCTTCGCCGGATATCAGGATGGGATCTTCCCCTTTGCGTAGTGTATCGGGATAGCGGTTTAGCTCTAGGTCAGAGAGGAGGTAGTAGTACTCCCTGAGCCTAGGAATGCCCGCAAAAAGAGGCCCTAGCTCTGAGTACCACTCCACGTAATCAGATTCCTCGAGTATCAGGTTAGCTCTTGCCATGCGCCCTATCATCTTCTAATGGATAGCGACGCAAGGTAAGGATACTTTTGGGAATGAGGGGGGCAATATGGGCCGAAGGTGTACCCAGTATCCGTAGGGCTTATACGCAGCGGTTGGCAGTGCCTATCTCCCTATTAGTTCAAATTCTATTACCTTTACCCCCGAAATGAGTACCCATTATGATGCGTAGTGCCAATTATCCCCTCCTCGGGGTGAAGCTTCTTACCTTGCTCTTCCTGCTCGTGGTCTTCGTGCCTCGGGCCGGGGCGAAGTCCCAGATTAGCATATCCAACATGGATGGAAGGGTGGGTACCGAGGCGGATGCCGCTTCCGGTAAGCGAAATCTCCTCCAGCCGGCCGTTCCCCTTCTTACGGTTGCCCCAGACTCGCGGGCGGGGGGACTCGGCGATGCAGGTGTAGCGACCTCCCCCGATGCCAATAGCCAGCACTGGAATCTGGCCAAGTATGCCATGATACCCAAGAAGTGGGGCATTAGCATCTCCTACATTCCCTGGCTGCGCGAACTCACCAACGACATCAACCTGGCCTATCTCGTCGGCTACTACAAGATAGACGACTTGCAGGCCGTGTCCGGCTCCCTGCGCTACTTCAGCCTTGGCCAGATGGTCTTTACCAACGAGCAGGGGGAGACCCTCAAGTCGCACCATCCGAACGAGTTCGCCATTGATGTAGCCTACTCGCGGATTTTTACCGAGGGGCTTTCTGGCGGTGTAGCCTTTCGGTTCATCCGTTCTGACCTCACCGGTGGCTTCTCGCAGCCCAACTCTACGGGTACGGTGAAGGCCGGTACTGCCTATGCGGCCGATCTTGCCATTTACTACCAGCACCCCTTCAGCGTGAAGGGGATACCCTCGGAGTACGCCATCGGCTTCACCCTTACCAACATCGGCTCGAAGCTCTCCTATAACGATGAGGACAAGCACTTCATACCCATGAACATGCGTCTCGGTGCCCGCTGGACCTCGCACATTGACCAGTACAATGACCTCTCAGCGGATCTCGAGCTGTCCAAGCTTCTCATCCCCACCCCGCCACGACGGGATGCCAATGGCGATATCATTAAGGGGAAGAACCCGGATGTCTCGGTTGTTATGGGGATGATACAGAGCTTCTACGATGCCCCGGACGGCTTTGCCGAGGAGATGCGCGAGATAACCTGGTCAACCGCTCTAGAGTACGTCTATGCCAAGCAGTTCGCCGTGCGTACTGGCTTCTTCTACGAGCATGACACCAAGGGTGGGCGCAAGTTCTTCAGCATTGGTGCGGGGATTACCTACAACGTCTTTACCCTCGATGCCGCCTATCTCATCCCCACTGCGGGTTTCAATAGCCCTATGGCCAACACCATGCGCTTCAGCCTGATGGTCAACTTCGACAAGCGGAAGAAGAAGAGCAAGGTGGAGAGGCTCAAGGAGAAGAAGGAGAAGGAGTAGCCATGCGGATAGGCCAGGGCTATGATGTGCACCGTCTGGAGGAGGGGCTCCCCCTCTGGATATGCGGGGTGCGGGTGCCATCCACCTTCGGGGCGGTGGCCCACTCCGATGGCGATGCTGCTATACATGCCCTCTGCGATGCGCTTCTTGGGGCTTTGGCACTCGGCGATATAGGTAAGCACTTCCCGGATACAGACCCCCGGTTTAAGGGGATAGATAGCAAGCTCCTCCTTGCGCAGGTGGTGGAGCTGGTTCGCCGGGAGGGGTACAGCATCTGCAACGTGGACATAACCGTCATGCTCCAGGCCCCCAAGCTACGCCCCCATATAGATGGTATGCGGGCTGTGCTGGCCGAGACCATGGGGCTTGATCTGTCGCAGGTTAGCGTCAAGGCCACGACCACTGAGCGCCTCGGCTTCGTGGGGACAGGGGAGGGGATAGCTGCCCAGGCGGTGGTGTTGCTGGCTTGATTGGCCCAGCTGCTGCTTGTCTATCCTGTTTTTCGTACCTTTGCCATAAACAGGAGGCATGATTATGGCAGTAGAGAAGGGTAAGTTTCCCGCCACAACGGCGAGCTTCGTGAAGATCCGTGAGCGGGGTATGTACTACGTGGACAAGACCCACCTGCTATGGCAGCTGGTCAATACGCTGGATGTGGTCTTCCTCAGCCGCCCTCGCCGCTTCGGCAAGAGCATGCTCCTTAAGACAATAGGTTGCTACCTCGAGGGGCAAAGGGAACTCTTCGAGGGATTGGAAATCATGCCCTTGGAGGAGGCTAGGGGTGAGAAGGGCTGGGTGCGACATCCCGTTCTGCATTTTGACTTCAGCAAGCGGGGGCCGAGCGTGGAGGGTATCCAGCAGATTATCCTCCGCGAGGTGCGGAAGTACGCCCGGCGGAATGGGATAAGCCTGGACTCTACCCTTGCGCTCGAGGCCCTAGAGGAGCTCCTAGAGCGCCTCGAGGAGGAGGGATCCCCGCGCGTGGGTATACTGATAGATGAATACGATGCTCCCCTGCTCGATGCCCTAGCGAAGGGGGATGCTGACCTACTAGAGGAGATAAAGGCTTGTCTACGTGGTTTCTATAAGACGCTGAAGGCTGCGGATGATTCTCTCCGCTTCTTGATGGCTACCGGTATAAGCCAGTTCCGCCAGGTTGGACTCTTCAGCGGCTTCAATAACATACGGGATATCAGCTTCAGCCCCGAGTACAACGCCATCTGCGGCTTCACTGAGCGTGAGCTCCGCGGGACCCTCGGCGAGCAGGTCGCCCACATGGCCGAGGTCAATGGCCTAAGTATCGAGGAGCAGTTCGATGCCCTTAAGCATAAGTACGACGGCTACCGCT
This sequence comes from Bacteroidota bacterium, assembly GCA_002748015.1. Classification (GTDB taxonomy): domain Bacteria; phylum Bacteroidota; class Bacteroidia; order Bacteroidales; family CAJPTX01; genus Bacteroides_D. The sequence goes on from PDRH01000045.1 coordinate 18,384, forward strand.
TCTCGAAGAAGGAAGAGGATGTCTACAACCCCTTTGGCCTCATGAACGCCTTGATGGAGTGTGAACTGAAGGATTACTGGTCGCGTGTTGGAACAGCTAGCAGCGCGGATATTCTCGTACCACGTTATGATGCGCTGGGGGTGGTGCAACTGGATGCAACCATCGCTTGCGAGGAGCGGGTCCTAGCACGCTTTGACTATGAGCGTCCAGACCCCATTCCTTTCCTTTATCAGACTGGCTATCTTACAATTAAGGGGCTCAATGAGGAAGGGGACTATCTGCTGGATTTCCCCAACTACGAGGTGCGGGAGAGCATCATGTTGCTACTCGCCCCGCGGACGCTTGGATTGCAGAATAGCATGAGCTACCCTAGCCTCAACCGCAACCTGGTGCGTGCGCTCAACGGCACAGACATCAAGACCCTTGAGGTTTGCATACAGGCCTTTCTAGCCAACCTTCCCTTCGATCGGGGGAAGGAGACCGAGGCATCTACCTGGGAACTCCGGGAGGAGCGCTATCGCGATGCCCTCCACCTCATCTTTGCAGGTGTGCGTAGCGATGTGCGCGTTGAGCAGATTGGGGCGGGTGGCATCTCGGATGTGGAGATTATCGGTGCGCAGATGGTGGTGATTATTGAGCTAAAGGTGAAGCGCAGGGGCATGACCGCCGAGAAGGCCCTAGCCCAGACCCTCGCCAACGGCTACCCGGACAAGCATGCGGGGGGCGAGAAGCCCGTCTGGGCGGTCGGGGCAGTAATCGGCAAGAAGGCGCAGATAGAATGGATGGAGAAGTGCGTGTGGGAGGGTAAAGCCTAGCCGGATGGGCGTGCAACCCCCATTCCGCCAGATTGCTTACCTTTGCGCATGCGAATATTCTGCCTACTACGTCTGCAACTCCTGGCCATCGCCTCGCTATTCATCGGAGGCACGGCATACGCCGAGGGATATACCCTACGACAGCGCTTTGCCACGCCAGACTCCCTCATCCTTGAGCTGACGGTAGAAGAGTATACGCTGGCCCCTCATCCCTCTGGTGCTACTATCCCCAGAATAGAGGGAGCGCCCACAGCATCTAAGCCCACTGATCCTGAGCTACCCGATATCACCGTAGCCTACACCCCGTCCTCCCCAAAGGGTCTACGGGTCTACCTGCTATCCACCCAGCCAGAACTCCTTGGCCAGTACGATATTGCCCCCGCCCAGGCCCGTACGCGCAGCAGGGCCTTCCCCAGTGGCCGTCGCCAGCGCGGGCTGGTCTACCAGGGCGATGCTCTCTTCCCCTACACTCCCTACCGCCTAAGCCCCGTAGCCCGGAGCGGTCGGAGCTACCGCCAGTCCCTCGCCCTTTCCCCCTTTGCCTGGCATCCGCGTACGCAGGATCTACGTCTGAACCGCAAGCTCCGCCTGGCAGTCGCTGGCATTGCCCCGAAGGATGAAGCCAAGCCTACTACCCGTGGCGCGAGCCGCGCGCCCCACTACCCTGACCCCGCCTCCACCGACTACATGCTAATTGTGCTGGCCGCGCGCTTCGAGGGGCAGATGGATGCGTACATCAGCTTCAAGAGTTCCCGTGGCCTTCGCTCCCAGACCCTAATCTACGGAGCGTCCACCAGCCCGCTTCCGCATGTAGCTACTCAGGCCGAGCTTATAGCCAAAATCAAAGAGCTATACGATAGGCAGGACGGTCTCCGCTACCTCCTCCTGGTGGGTAGCCGAGAGGATATACCCCCAATCATCAGAAAAGGGACGAAGGGGCGCATGGTGGGTTGCGACCAGCCCTACGGGTGGATAGCCGGCGATGATGCCTATCCCGAGCTGCGTGTCGGGCGATTCTCGGCCTATACCCTCGACCAGCTACGTACTCAGCTGCAACGTACCATGGACTACGAGGCGGGCCACTCCCTCTACCCCTCGGCCTACGCCAATGCCCTCGCCCTCGCATCGGCAGACCCCGGCGGGGGCGATAATGGCGAGACTGATAGCCAGCACCAGGACCTCATAGCCAAGCTCCTCGCAGACCACGGCTACGCCCACACCTTCAAGGCCTATGACCCATCGGCCAATGCGCCCTATATCACCAGCGTGCTGAACCACGGCGTTGGCCTCATCAACTACTCTGGCCATGGGCTTCCAGATAGGTGGTCTACGGGTGGATTTACCAACGACAATACCAAGGCAATAAGTAACCCCGGGGCCTATCCCCTTGTTTTCTCCGTGGCCTGCCTCAACGGCAATATGGACACCCGCGGTTGCTTTGCCGAGCAGTGGCTCTGGGCCGGAACGCCCACCCAGCCCTACGGGGCAATCGCCTTCCTCGGCAGCAGCGATGACCTCCCGTGGGATCCCCCCATGCTCGCCCAGGACGCATTCAACCAGCTCCTTACGGGCTCTGACCCCGCCACCCAGCTCCACACGCTCGGGGACCTCCTCGTCCAGGCATTCACCACCATGCTCGACAAGTACGGTGCATCGTCCAAAACCGATCCTGGCTACCTCAGCGCCATGGCCTGGAACCTCTTCGGCGACCCCTCCCTAATCCTGCGGACGCCATGCTCCACGGCGAGTAGCCCCATCTCATCCCAGATTACCCCTGCCAACCCCGCCCCGCTACCCCTCCTCACCAGCTGGGCAACTGCCCCGGTAGATCCAAGTGATCCAAGTGACCCGACTGGCCCGACTGACCCAAGCGATCCGGGAGACCCTGCGCAACCTAGCCCTTCCGGCCCGACTAAGCCAAAACCACGCCCGAAGCTAGAGCCCGTCAAGCCTATCCCGGGCGGCCGCATGACGCCGGTAGCACCGTCAGGCTCCCAGGGGGTAGTCCGTGTATACCCCAATCCGGTTGGTTCTACCCTTTTCGTTTCCCTTCCCGCATCGTGTGATGCGGGCGGGGGACTCCGTCTTTACAGCCCATCCGGCCAGTTGCTGCTATCTGCTCCGGTTCCGCGTTCGAGGCCGGCGCTTATACCTATCGCTATGGGTGCCTTCCCATCTGGTTTCTACGTCCTGCGCATAGGCAGCCAGGCATATACCATCATGAAGCGCTAGCCGTACAGTAGGGGGGATTTAATACGTTTTTTACTACGGTTACTCCGTCTTAGCTCCTACCCGGTAGGTGCGAAGCGCCTCACGCTGTCGCACTTCCCCGGCCTTTGATTCGTCTTCGCCTAGGGGGCCGCTCCGTATTTCTCCGGTGAAATTCGGAGCGGCCCCCTAGGCGGAGTGGGTTTTCTCCCGTCTCGCCCCCTGCCAGGGGGTGGGCGCCATGCATGGTGGATTAAAGGTTCGTTTATTGAAGCACTCCGATCAGGTCGAGGATAAAGGGGGCGAGTAGGGCTGTGAGTATGCCGTTGAGGGTGAGGCCGAGGGAGGCGTAGGCTCCGTAGTCGCGGTTAACCTCCATGGCCGTTGCTGTGCCCATTGCGTGCGAGGCCGTGCCCATGGAGATGCCCAATGCCATTGGGCTTTTGATGCGTCCGACCTCTAGCATACGAAAGCCAAAGATCGCCCCAAAGATACCGACCACGATGACCACTGCGGCCGTGAGCGCAGGGATGCCCCCCAGCACCTGGCTCACCTCTATGGCGATGGGTGTGGTAACAGACTTGGGGGCGAGCGAGGCGATGATGACGTGCGATGCCCCCAGCCATTTGGCGATGAGCGTAACGCTGCAGAGGCCGATGATGCTCCCCGCCAGTTGACTCAGCAGGATGGGTAGCCAGGTTTGTCGTATCTTCTCGAGCTGCAGGTAGAGCGGTACACCCAGCGCCACAACCGAGGGCTTGAGCCAGAAGTCGATGAGCGAGCCGGCCTCCTGGTAGGTCTCGTAGTCGACATCTGTTAGGATTAGTACGCCGATGATGAGAACACAGGAGACCAGGATGGGGTTTAGGACTACCCATCCGCTGCGGTTCTGTATCCACTTGGCTAGCAGGAAGGCACCGAGCGTCAGGGCTATGAGCCAGAACCTATTTGTGAAAAACATCATGCTTTTCTAGCCATTGGTGTACCCTCCCTGTTACGAAGAGCACAAGTATTGTACTGAGCACGGTGGCCACGGTGATGGGGAGGAGCTCGCCGACCAGTAGACCGTAGTGCTTCATCAGGCCCACGCCGGCGGGTACAAAGAAGAAGGCAAGGTTTTGCACCAGGAAGTTGCTAAGGCCTTCTATCCAATGTAGCTTGACTACTCCGAACCGTAGGGCAAGCGTGAGCGTCAGCATCCCGATGATACTTGAGGGGAGGCTGATACCCGTTGCCCAGACGACCAGTTCGCCGAAGGCTAGGCATGAGAAGAGGACGAAGCATTGTCTTACCATACAGTGTATTAGCTATGTTCTAGCGAGAGTAGGGGGTACCTTGTAGAGCTGCAAAAGTACTCATTTGGGGATATTTCCTGCAGACACGCCTAAGCTTCATTAGGCACGGGTTGTTTGTTGAAAGTAGCAAAAAAGTACTATATTTTCAAAAATAAGCTAAGCGCAGGGCTTGCGTCCCCGCTGCTCAAAAAGGGAGGATAATCATGAATACGCTGCAAGACGATAGAGTTAGCCCGAGGAGGCGA
>PDRH01000046.1 GCA_002748015.1 Bacteroidota bacterium
TACCCAGGAGTAGGATTACTCCCGCTAAATAAAGTCTATTCTTCATGGTTTTCCCTCCATACATGCCCGCAAATGTAGTAAAAATCCCTATCTGCTTTCCGGTGTAGAACCAATTCTACTCTAGGGTAACCTCCAGATCGTCTACCTCCAGCACGCTGCCTATAGCCCCCTTGGATTGCGCCCCATCCTTGCTCGGCGAGAGGATGATGCTGTAGTTTAGGGACTGCCCGCTGACTAGAGCATGCCTAGCCTCGAAGGGGATGTCGAAGTAGGTCCACTCATCAGCAGAGCCTGGCGACGGGAGGATGGCCTCCGAAACTATCCGCTCGCTCCCCTCGCCCACTTCCTTGGCGGTTAGCACCGCACCGTAGTAGAAGATAGCGCGTATCCTTGGCTGGTCGCTAGCGTTTAGGGCATTCCCATCCTCATCAATCATCTGTGCACCCGGCCTATACTTGAACCACCCCTTGAAGCGTGTTGGCCGTGCGTTGGCAACAGGCCAGGCTATCCCGAAGTGTGGGGCCGAGTTCGGGTCGCTCAGCGCAACGCCAGCATCGAAAGACCCCAGGTAGAGCGCACCAGCAGCCAGCGGCCGTCCTGCCACATTCAGCTCCACGGTCTCCATCCTTGCGCAGTACTGCCCCCCGTGCGGATTCCTGTCGCTACGCGTTACGGGGTATTCCTTTGGCCGGTGGAATAGCTTTTTGGCGCGGTATAACCCTACGTTTGCGCTGCTCCAGTAGCCGCTTGGCAGGGGGAGGTAGTACCTCAAATCTCCGGAGAACTTGCTCTCCCAGCGTTCGAAGTCGAACTTCAGCCCACGCGAAGTCCGGGCGATGGTGTAGGTTACCGTCATGCTCTTGTCTTCGCTGGTAACCTTTAGCTTTCTAGCCTTGCTGAAATCGCTGGTAACTCCATTCTCTACCAGCTCGTAGCTAGCGCCCGTCGAAACCTCAAACATAGGCGTGAGATGCCCCGGGTCGGCATTCCCCGGTTCGAACCGGATGTTCGTCCCCTGCATCGTGCAGGCATCGTCAGCCAGCTCCTCGAATCGGAAGGATACTAGCGCAGCCTCGTAGTTCAGGCGCTTGTCAACCACGATGGTGTACACCCTGGTTATACTACCGTCCTCGCTGATTACCTGTACTTGTACCGGTTGGCTGAAGTCCCTAGCCACCCCATCGCTTAGCCCCCCTATCGTTGCTCCAGGCGAAAGCGAGAAGTGGGGGATGAGCTGCGTAGCATCCACTGCCCCCCCACCGAAGAAGGTGATACGGCTACCGTTTATCTCCGGCTTCTGTAGCCCCTCCAATCTGAGCCCCAGCAACTCGGCCCTATCGTTCTTGCGCTCCGTCACCGTAATTGTATACTGCGTCAGCGCGCTCCCATCCTCGCTCGCCAGCTCCAGCGTTTGGCCAGTGCTGAAATCCGTGGCGACTCCCGACTCTATACCCCCAACGCGCCTCCCCTTTCGCACCTCGAACACCGGTGTGAGCGCACTCAGTGGAGTACCTCTAGGTACGCCGAAGTCGATCTGCCTACCCCTTATCGCTCCCTCAATATCTTCTCCGCCATTTACTCTCTCTAGCTTGATCTTTCGCAGTGAGGGGAGGGTTGGGGTTGAGCTTATTTCTGTGAGGAATTGTATGCGGTAAATGCTTGCCCCAAGTTGACCGTTGCGAATATGAGGAAACTCATTAAAGTTCACAACGCTGCTGCCAGAGGTGAGCTCATTTGCGCCAACCGCCTTTCTACCCTTGTATACATGCAATTTCGATGTTTCATAGACCGGGGTCAGCTGGCTAATATCTGTCCCGGCTGGTACTATGCAGTAGAGGCATCCTTCAGAACCCTCTTTTACCTGTAGCACTTTGCTTGGCACCCCCTTAAAACCGAAGGACGTAAAGTAGGCCCACTTTACCATCAGCCGAATCGTATAGACCCGCTTATGTAGACCATCCTCAGAGCCTATCGTTAGCTTTCCCTCCCATCCCGTAACCCCTGGGGTGTTACTTTCTGCAAGCGTTATGTCGCTGCTAACCTCCCAGTTTGCGGTCGCCCCATCGCTTAGCTCTAGCTCCTTGAGCCGTACGGTTGCCCCCTGGCTGCTGTTCTCGCTGCAAAAGGTGTATGTGCTCCCGTTTATATCTGCGGCCTCCCCTATCCCCTCTAGCTCCATGTAGCTTATATCTGCCTCTGTCCCCTTGCGGTGCTCTACCTCCAGGGTGTAGATGCTGATGGCCTTCCCGTCCGCAGAGTATACCTTAATCTGCCGGGGGGTAGAGAAGTCCCCGGGCTGATTATTCACAAGCCCTTCCAGCCTTGCTCCCTTGCTAACGGCTGCGACTGGGCGTAGCTTGCCGAGATCCCAGCCCTTGGGGACGGTGGCGAATATCCGCGAGCCGATGATGGTGGCCGCATCCTCATGCCCCTCAAAGCGGAGGCTCTCGAGCGTGGCGGCAGGGTTGAGGTCCTTGGCTGGGTGTTGTACACGGATGGTGTATATGCTCTGGCTGCTCCCGTCCTCCGAGCTAACCAGCACAACTAGCACATCCTCCGAGAAGTCGAAGGGCATACCGCTCTTTACGCTCGAGCTTGCACCCTTTGAGATGGTAAATTCCGGGACTAGCGAGTATAGGGGGGCATCCTCCGCCACCACCGCTACTATTCGTGTGCCGCGGGCAGTCACCTCGGCGTCCACATCCTTTAGCCTGAAATCCGAGAGGAGCGCCCCGCTCTCCAGGCCGGCATCATCCGCAACGAAGGGAGGAGGATCGCCCACTCCAAGCTCCACAACGTAGTCCCGGGTGTAAGCCCCATCCTGCGAACGCACTCGCAGGGTCCGTGGAGCAGAGAAATCCAGCAACTCGCCGTTCTCCACGCTATCAACCGTTGCCCCTAGCGATACGCGGTAGAACACCGCAAGGCTCGAAAGGTCTGTACCGTAGGGAAGTGCCTTGCGCAGCTCCGTTGTATTCAGATCCGCACGGGTGAACTCCGCCAGCAGCACCACCGTGTCAGACCCCTTTTGTAGGGCTATTTGTAGATACTCTAGCTCAGCCTCATAGTTCTCTGGCAGATCCTTTCTACACCCCCCAAGGAGTAGCATGGTGCCAGCGAGTGCTAGCCAGCCTATTCGTATCAATCTCACTGAAGCTCGGTCCTTAAACATATTCCAAAGGTAGTGAAAAATGGGGACATCCTCTGAAGCCCTTGGTTGCTAGCCCTTCCGCAGCCAAGCATGCAGTCTCAGCTTGCTACGCAAGAAAAAGCCCCGTAGCGCATACGCCACGGGGCTTTCCCATACTATTAGTTAGGTGCAATTTCTACTCAGAAACGACCTCAAATTCCACCTCTACATCTACCTCTTTGTGTAGCTTCACCTTGGCCTTGTACTTACCCACCTCGCGGATCGAATCGCCGATGATGCTGATACGCTTACGGTCGATTTCGAAGCCCTTGGCAGCCAGCGCCTCGGCCAGCTGGATGGTGTTCACCGAGCCGAAAATCTTGCCCTGCGTGCTGGTCTTCGCGCCAACGGTTAGGACCACGCCCTGCATCTTGTCGGCCAGCGCCTGTGCCTCTGCCCGAACCTGCGCAATCTTATGCTCACGCTGGCGAAGCGTCTCAGCCAGCTGCTTCTTAGCGCTTTGCGTCGCCGTGATGGCCTTGCCCTGCGGTATGAGGTAGTTGCGCGCGTAGCCCGCCTTTACCGTTACTATCTCGTCGGCCTCACCCAGGCCGGGGATAAACTCCTTCAGAATGATTTCCATGTCCTCTGCTCCTCCCTTTTACTTTAGTAGGTCCGTAACGTAGGGAAGAAGCGCAAGGTGGCGCGCCCGCTTGATGGCGGTCGCCACGCGACGCTGGTACTTCAGCGACGTACCAGTAAGACGACGAGGCAGAATCTTCCCCTGCTCGTTCAGGAACTTCTTCAGGAATTCCGGGTCCTTGTAGTCTACATACTTGATGCCGTTCTTCTTGAAGCGGCAGTACTTCTTACGCTTTACCTCGACGGTGGGGGGTGCAAGGTAGCGAATCTCTCCTCTTTGCTGTGCCATGTCCTTCTATGCCTCCTCTGATTTTTGTGCCCCATCGCTCATAGCCTCGCCGCTGAGCTTCTGGCGACGCTTCTCGGCGTACTCTATCGCGTGCTTGTCCATACGGAAAGTCAGGAAGCGTAGCACCTGCTCGTCGCGGCGGAACTGCGTCTCCAGCTTGTCGATGAATGCACCCTCTGCCCGGAACTCCAGCAGGGTGTAGTAGCCAGAAGCCTTCTTCTGGATGGGGTAGGCTAGCTTCTTGAGCCCCCAGTTCTCTTCATGGACTATCTCCCCACCATTGCTGGTGATGAGGTCCTTGAACTTCTTGACCATCTCCTTTACCTGCTCATCAGATAAAACGGGAGTTGAAATGAAGACGGTCTCGTACTGATTGACCATAACTCTCTTGTCTCCTTGTGTAAAACAGTTGTCCAAATACGGCGGCAAAGATAGTAAAAAACCTCGGATTACAAATGTCTTACCCCGTTGCTTGTAAAATAGGCGGCTACGGAAAGCCTCCGTAGCCGCCCCTAGTGCTAGCTCAACCCCTTTCTACGGGCGTTCCTCTATGTTCACATCGCTTAGCACATCTTTTAACCATTCCTGGTAGGCAGCAGTTGCTCCTTGCGGAATCCTGATGGTTACCTTATGCCCCACATTGTGGAAGGCGTTGGCATCGAAACTGGCTGCAGCTCCCTTACCGCTGAGGTAGTCTCCTGGCATGTAGCACTCTATCGTCTGGAGACTGGTGTCGCCCATGAAAGCCCTAAAGCCAACCGTGTATACCATGCGCATGGTTACCGTGGTAAGCCCTGTCATTAGCTCAAATACCCCATTGCCGATCTCTTCTACCCGGTTGCAGTCTACCGTTATTATATCTGTTACTTCAGTCTGATACCAATCGTAGGTCAGCTTCCTCCCTCCCTCTGGGAGAACCACATTGGCATCAGTTATCATGTCGAAATCAACCTTAGGAACTATAGTTCCATCGCTGTTGGCCTTCAACTTAGGGTGGGGTGTCCCCACCGCCGGCCCGGGCAGTGTACTCCCCCCGGATTGTGCCGTGACGGTCACGTTGATGGAATGCGTTGCCCCGGCAGCATCCGTGATGTTGACCGTAGAGCTCCCCTCACTCTTCCCTGTTATGGCTATCGTGGGGAAGTACTCATCGTTGGGGTAGCTTGTTGCTATATCAATATTGTCATCCCCCTTGGTGATGTCGCCGGTCGTTTTACCATTCCATCGCGTTATGCGAACCTCTTTCGTCTCGTCTACCTGCACCTCAATGGGCGTAGAGGTAGTGGTAGTGGTAGGCATCGTTGCTATCTGCACTTGTTCAATCGTAACGTTGATTGTGCCCGTCTTGCCTGCGAAGTCGCTTACATGTACTGCGGAGCTCCCAACCACCAGCCCAGTGATGTTGATCGACGGTAGCATAGAGTTGCTCCAATCCATCTCGGCCTTGCAGTTCGCATCATCTAGCTTGAGGTTATTCGAGAATTTCCCCCGGTTCCAGGATTGGATGGCAACCTTCTGGGTCTCTCCGTAGTGCAGGGTTAGCACATTGGTTGCTAGAGCCAAATCTACCGGAGTGACGCTTATCGTCAGCGTGGCGGTCTTCCCCGCAGCATCCTCTATGCTCAGAATCGTTTCCCCGACTTTCTTCCCCGTGATGGTAAGCGTCTGGCTAGGCTCGTCGAAGGAGTGCGCAATGTTCCACTTGCCAGCAGTGGCGGTTATGCCTCCATCTTTAAAGCCGTTCCATTGGCTTATGATTACCGTCTTGGTCTCATCCTGCTTGAGGCTAAGCGTAGCGGCAGAAAGTTCTATTTCCCTGGGCTCTTCTATCGTTACGCTTATCGTCTTGGTCTTGCCGGCTGCATCCTCTATCGTCACCGAAGATGACCCCGCCGAAACACCGGTAATCCTGATGCTCGGGGGAGTGCTGCCGAAGTAGAACGCTGCCGTAACCTTCCCATCGGCAGGTTGGGGATCACTCTTCCAGCCATTCCACTGCGTAATCTGCACCTCTGCAGTTTCCCCTACTACCACATTCACAGTGCTTTTGCTCAGCATAATCTCCTTAGCCACAGGAACTACTTGGACGCTGACATTGCAGAAATCCCCCGTTTCAGTATCAGACACCTTGAGTAGTACGGTCTTGTCCTTCGTATTGCCGGTGATGGCTATGCTGCTCCCTGTGTGGTTGATGCTTACGTAGCTTGCTTGCGCAGCATTGGGAACGCTCACGCTATAGTTGCCCGAGCCTCCACTAATTGTCACAGTCTGGGTTTTGCCTACCTCTACCGTAATGTTGGGCAGGTCCACGGTGACGGGGGCAATCGCATCTACCGTTACCTCTATCGACTTCTTGTCCTTGGTCTCCACGTCCTGAACGCTCACAGACGTCGACCCCTTCTTCTTACCGGTTATTGAAATGGTGCCGCCGTTCTCCACCACGCTGGCCACATTCTGGTCCAGCGACTTTACCTCGTACGTGCCCGAACCTGCGCTAATGGTTACTTTTTCGGTCTTACCAACCGTCATCTGTACGCTCGCCTTGCTGAGGGCTAGCGCCGGCGTAGTGGTCTTCACATGCACGGTCAGCTCGGCCTTCAGACCGGTCGTCTTGTCGCTTACAGCAATCGTCGCATCGCCTTCTTTCTTGGCCTCGATGACCACCTTCCCATCCTTGAGCGTAGCTATGGCCGCATCCGTGTTGCCCGATTTAACCTCGTAGGGACCCTCACCATCGGTGATGCTAACCTCTTCCCGATCTCCTATCGTGAGCCAAAGGGAGGTACGCTCCAGGCTAACAACGGCCTGGCCGTAAACGGTGACATCTAGCTTGGCACTCAGCCCGGTCTTCGTGTCGTCAACCGTGATTGTACTCTTCCCCTCCTTGTGGGCGTGTATGATCAGCTGCCCATCCTTGACCTCAGCCGTCGCAAACTCCTCCTGGCTGGAAGACGCTTCGTAGGGGCCAAGCCCACCGGAGATCTTTACTTTGCCATCCTTATTTTCCTGCAGCCCCAGGCTCTTCCGCTCCAACCGTACTACCGGTTGCGCCTGTACCGTCACCTCTACCGTAAGCGTTGAGCCGCTCTTTACATCCTGCACCGTGATGACGGCCGACCCCTCCTGCTGCCCGCTAATCAGCACCTGGCTGTCAGCAATCGCAACTGTGGCGATGTTATTATCATTCGAGCTGGCATCGTACTCGCCATTCCCGCTCGTAATCGCTATCCCCTGCAGCTCCTTGGCCATAAGCACCAGCTTCTGGCTCTCGAGCTGCAGCTCGGCTGGCGGTGTTTTCCTCGCATTTACGCTTACCGCAATCACCACCGTCTGCTCATCGCTATCCTGCACCGTCACCTCGGTCTTGCCGGCGTGCTGAGCCTGTATCTTTACGTTGCTCCCTATAAGGCTTGCAGTTGCAACTTCTTTATCCCCAATGTTTATGGTATACCTCCCGTTGCCGCTCTTTATCTCCACCGTGGCGCTCTCGCCCTCGCTTAGCTCCAGGCGATCATGGCTGAGTAGCAGCTCGGTCAGCTCCTTATCGTTCTCCTTGTCGCAGGCCCAGAAGCCCACCAGCAGAAACGACATCATTACTAATAGTATCCTCTTCATATCTAATGCTCTTTTTTACTCATAGCTCGATAAACATGTTTTGGGAAAATGGGGGCTAGAATTATGTACCCAATCCTAGCCCCCAATCCATGCAGATCGTTACATCTTTACGAAGCGACGTACCTCCACGTAGCCCCCTGTGCTCTCCAGGCGCAGCAGGTACATACCCCGTTGGAGTCCGTCTAGTTGGATGGTAAAGTCTGGGCTATTTACCCGGTTCGAAAGAACCACTGCACCGCTCAGCGTACGAATCTCGTAGCCGACTATCATACCATCGGATGCCACGTGCAGCTCACCATGCGCCGGGTTGGGGTAAACGCTCAGCAGCAGCGAACCACCAGAGACCTCCGTGTCTAGACCAGAACCCTCCGTATCGTCAGAACCATTGCCAGGCGTAGGACCAGGCTCGGGGGTAGGCTGCGGCTCGGGCTCGGGTGTTACAGAACCACCGTCAACCTTCACCACGCAAACAGCGCTAACGCTCGGGTCTATCGTAGATACTGCGGTGATTTCAACCTCACCCTTCGCGATGGCATGCACCACGCCATCTGCATTCACCGTAGCTATCTTGTCATCGGAAGAACTCCAGGTAACCGTTCGCGGCGCACGCTCGGGGTACATACGGTAGCCCAACCGACGATGCTCACCGCTCTTCAAATCAAGCGTCTTGCTCAGCAGGATGATATGGCCAACGGTCTTGTACTCCAAGTCTAGGTTTACCTCCACCTTCTGATCCACGATTTCTACGCTTGCCGGGGCCAGCTCTACAAAATCGGAGGACTCCACGCTATACGTGTACTCCCCGGGCATTAGCTTGTACAACACCTGGCCGGCAGCATCCGACATCCGCGGAAGACCCTGCGCCATGATGGCTACCTTCACGCCCTCCACGGGCTTGCCACCTACCCGAACGTTGAACACCAGGTCGTAGCGACCCTTCGCAAATACGGCGATGTAGGTGAAGTCACCCTGCACATCAGTATCCAATCGCTCAGGTGTATCTAGACCATCCTCCATCCAGTACGAGAATGCATAGCCAGTCTCTGCCTTCGCTACCACTGCCTTCGCATCCTGACCCTTCATTACCACCTGGTCTACCAGAGGAGTTTGGCTCTTATCCTCGAAGGTGCCTGCCTCAGCAGGGCTTGCACCATAGCTCAAGAGGAACTGCTCTGCCGGGATGAACTTAGCGGTAAGGGTCGTAGCTTCTAGCGTAGAAACCTCAGCCGTGAAGCAGGGATCCTTGGAAACCAAAAAGTCCCCCTCATCGTACCAGCCTTTGAACTTCCACTGCTCGCTATCGAAAACCGTAGTTACAGGCTTGGCGATAGCACCGTTGCTTACGGTCTGCTTGCTAACGATAGCACCCTCAACCTCGAAGGTCGCCCCCACTGTAGCCGGCTCGCATTGGTAGCTCACCTCGAGCGGATCGCTCTTAGCCTCGTAAATCTGGATGTTGTCCAGACCCAGAGCCTGCTCCCACACCTTCACGTGCAGGAACCGCACCTGCAACCGCTTGCCCTTGAAGCCTGCGGTCGTTACGTTCTCTGTCTTCTTCTTCCATTCGCCATCCTCGTACACCCACTTGGATACTGCCTCGGTCTTGTCCTCGTACGGAATCGTCGCGCTGTGCCGAGTAGATTTCAGGTGGTTGCTATGCAAGCGCTGCAAATCGACCCAATCACCCCAGCCGCTCGCATCGCCGAGACGGTACTGCAGCATGCTCTTCTCCTTGAAGATGGACTCAGATGCACCGAACAAATCGTAGTCCACATGCAAATCGTGGCTCAGGCCCATTACATTTATCTCGCCAGAGGTGAAGTACGAATGGTAGGGGTTCAGACCATCGTAGCTGTCGAACCAGTCATCAACACGCTCCACAAGCGTCTTACCCTTGCAGATAATTTTGTACTTCGGGCTGGACACCACGCCGCTATGGATGCTCATCACGCTCTTGCTGTCAGAGGCCACAGCCCAGGTTATGGGCATCAGTCCATCCTCGAAGTCCAGCGACATCGGCACCATGACGTCCATCGCAAAGATTGCCTCATAGCTCGCATCACCCTCGGCCACATCGATACGTGTCGCCTCGGTCTTACCATCGCTCCACATTACGAAGCTATACCCCGGGAAAGCCTCCACGGTAACCGCCTCGCCCGCCTGACCGGCATCCAGGTTCTGCGCCTGCGTGGAGGCCGCGGAGGTGAATTGACCACCAGCGACCCCAGCCGAGTTCTTCGCTATGCTATACCGCAGGTTGAAGCCCACACGCTTGAACAGAGCCTTAGCCACAACATCAGACTCAACGTTCAAATCCTGACGATGAGGATCGGTGCTCTCGTTGTCGCTCCACTTCTCGAACGCATAGCCCGGATCCGGCAGCGCCAGCATCGGGCTACCATCACCACCCTTCGCCAGGCTCTGCTCCAGATCCCCGGCAACACGGCCATGTAGACCGGCGGAGTACGTAAGGTGCACGCCTATGGGTGCCAGCTCTACCTCTACAGTCAAATCCTCATCCTCAACCGTTGCCACGCCCTGGTAGAGGGCGCAGTTCGCCGCCTGTACCGAGAAGTGCGCATCCGAGTAGCTGCGTACGGGGATAATTGCACGCCCATCTGCTATTGCGTAGGACTTCGTCCCAACCACTACAGTACCCTCCTCAATCGCCTTGCCACGACGGGAAGCAAAAACGGTCATGGTAACCAAATCGTCAGACGGCTTGACTACCAGCGAACCCTGCTCCTTCGCCGCTATGCTATAGCGAGAGGTCTCGTACGTGTCATGCTGCGGAACGATGCTATACGTCCCCTTCGGCAGAATCGACATCGGGGAGTAGACCTTACCCTCGCTATCCTTCACAACGTAGCCCGCAGCCTCGTCCTTAAGGGCATACGGTAGATTGTACGCATCGCGGGGCTGTGCCAGACCCTCGTAGACGAAGTGCCATACCAGGCGCTCGCCGTACTCCACATCCGCAACCTCCGGACGCACCGTCACCGACTTCTTGCCCACCGTCACCGACTTACGCAGCGCGCTGGCCGGAGCGTACATCCCATCACCAGGCTGCGTCGCTACCAGCTCGGCCACACCAGGCGCACCTATACGCAGCATACCATCCGCCGCCGCGCAAACATTCCCCTTCGTAGAGCGAACCGTCACCGGGAGCCCCGAGCTGCTGCTAACCGACAGCGCCACAGGCTCGTCGCCAATCGCAAAATCGCTCTTGGCCAGAGTCCACTCCAGCTGCTGTGAAACGGAAAGACGAAGCATGTACCAACGCTTGCTATGACCATTGGCCGCCAGCACCTGAACCCAAGCCGGCTTGCGGAGGTCGATAGGCTCGTTAACGCTGTAGTCCTTACCGTTCACCTGAACGCTAGCACCAGCAGAGTAACTCAGGTCCAAGTACATAGCCTCCGGCTTGCTCGGCTTGCTGCCCATCGCAAACGAGATAACCTCATCGCTACCTACCGTAACCGCCATATCAGAAGCCACGCCGGGGTTGGAAGGCGTAGAACCCTCGCCCAGCAGCGTAACGTTCAGCAGCTCGCAGTCCGCAGCCTTCTCCTCGATACGCGTGATTGTAACCGTCTGCGTACGATCCGCCCCGAACATATCGTCGTGCGTCAGCGTCAGCACAACAGGGCTAGAGAAGTCAAACATCGTGTTCTCATCCACTGCCGCACCCTTGTACGTAACCTTCGTCTCAGGCCAGAGCGACAGAATAGTACCCTTCACCGTCATCGGGTGAGAGCTCGGGAACGGAGCATCGAATTCGGTGAACTCAGCGTTTTTCGGAACGATGCCCGTGGCCATGCCCTCAAAGCTCGCGCCACCGAACAGACGCCCGTAGTCGAGCTTCTTCCAGATACCGTCCTGCTCGTCAGATAGACGATCCTGGTCGTAGGTAACGATACGGTAGTAGTTCGCATCCACACCGGCCGCATGAGTATTGTTCGCCGTGAAGAAGTTCCCCGTACCCTCGTTGAACGCCAGGCTGCGGCTCAGCCCATCCTTATCGGCCAAATCGCGCGTACGGCTGAACATCTTCGTCTTACCCTCCTTGTCCTTCAGCCAGATCCGAAGACCATCGATGTACCCATCCATCCGCGAACCCAGCTTGAATTTACCCAGCGTCGGAGCACCCTTCATGTTCTCCAGAGCATGCGCCTTCCCGTTGATGTAAACCACCCGGCGGAACGTACCATCGCTCAGCTGGTTGATCTCCAGCGAGAGGTGGTTCCACATACCAGGCAGCAGGCTGTTCTCCTCGGTGAAACCACGCGTATCACCACCACCACCAGCATACTGCAGAATAACGCAGTTGTCTGGAATATCCTGGTTCATCTTATGCGCAGTCATCAGCATGAAGTCCCGCCCGGCCTCCAGAATCGTCGCAAACTGGGGACGCGGTAGGAAAAGCCAGAACTCTATCGCCAGGTCAGTTACCTGCTGGCCGGCAGGCATACCCGTCTCAAGCTCCACGTACTCCTTGAAGCTATGCTCGCGAGAACTCTGGAAGTGCATGCAGTAGTCCTCACCAGAGGGCACCGTGTTCAGAATCGTCACCGGAGGAAGGATGTTGTTATCCCAGCCCGACTCTGCGGTGCTAATCGCACCGCCTTCCTCGGCGATGCTCACGGAGAGGCTGTGCTTACCCACCTTCTTCAGGTTGAGCTTCGTGGCCAGCGTAATCTCCTTGTAGCCGCTCATCGGTTGCAGCGGATCGGAAGAGAAATCAAACTGCTCCGTCAGCTTCTCGCCGTCAAGCTCGATATTCACCGTCAGCTCCTTGTCGTAGGGCACGATCGATACGTTCTGCACCACCAGGCTTAGCGGCTCTTGGTCTGTCAGGTTCAGGCCGCTGCGCGTGATGATGATGTGCTTCAGCTCCACGTCCGGTTTCTTGCCCTCTGTGCTGATCTGCTTGAAGTCTAGCGTAACATCCTGCATCGCACCGGAAGCCAAACCCTCGCTCAGCTTAGCCGTCGTCAGCTCGCTCTCAGGGCCTACAACCATACGCATACGCTTCAGCCCCAGGCTTGCCGTTGGGTTCTTCGCTATCTCAAAGCTGAAGTCCTTGTAGTTCACCTTACCCTCAACATCCGTACCGAGATCATCCACCAGAACGCGCTCCACATCCTCAAACTCACCGTTCTCATCCCAGTCGATCCAGTACGCCAGACGGTACTCCTCATCCGCATTCGAGAACACGCGAACCGTGAAGCCCTGACGATCGAACATGTCGAACAGCGGCCACGTATCGCTCGAGTACGAAACGAAGGGGGTCGGATCTGCGTAATCCTTACCCGGCGCCTTGAAACCCAGCTCCTGCGCATTCAGCGTCTGCAGCGTCTTGAAGTTGTACGGAACATTCAGACCGCTGTACGAGGGCTTTGAAGGTGTCACGTACTTATCGTAGATCATCCACGTATCCACCTGGTTGTCATTGCCCACCATATCCATACCAGAGGCAATCGATACGTAGATATTACGAGCGTGCATCTGACCAAGCGTCGCAAAACCCTCTAGCGTGAACGTCTTCGTCTCCTTCGGGCCAATCGTCCGCTCGAAGGTCTTGACCACCTGATCCTCCTCCAGACCGTAGCTAACCGTTATCCGAAGGTCATTGATGGGCTTCACCCACTTGTTGCGAACCTTTACCTCTATCGGCACATCGGCCTTAGCGGCATCGCCACGCTTCAGCGCATGCACAGAAACTAGGCTCAGCGGGTTCATGCGCTCCACCTCGCTAATCTCGGCGAGCCAACCCTCGCCGGGCTCCATCCCGCGGAAGAAGAAGGTCAAAGCACCATCGGTAGCCTCAGACGTAAACACCATCTCCTCCTCCACGCAACCCTCCAACGTCGCCTTGGGCTCCACATCCCGAAGGCTAAGCGAAGGCTCCGGAACATCGGCCGTATAGATATCCAGGAAAGAATCACGACCCAAGGAGAACTTCTTGAACCGCACCTGAACGGCGCGGTTCGCCGCGGAGGGCTTCACCTTCAGCGTCGTCTTGTCCTGCGGAACATCGTAGTCCTGCATCGCACCACCATTGTCAGTGAACAGTAGCACCTTGCCCGACTCCATCGTCGTAACCACCAGCGGATTGTCCGCAGCAGATTGACCGTTGAACGGGTTCACGTAGTACTCGCACTCCGGCATCGGGAAGATGTTACCCTTGTTGAACACACCGCGGCGAGACGCATTGTTCGCCGGCGTGGCATCGCCCGCCGCATCGCACCAGGCCTCCACCACCATCGCCTCGCCAAGCACGCGTTGCGTCGACAGATCCACCTCGAAGTCCAGGAACCGGGTCTCCATCGGCTTCAAACCCTCCAGGAGAACCGGCATCTGTGGCTTGCCATTCACCTGCGTCTGAATCGTCAGCTGATCGTAGCTCTTGTAGCTGTTGTTGCCAACCATCAAGCCGCAGCGCTCCATGCCCATCTTCGCACGGGAACTCGGCATCGAGATGATCGCCACCGAGAAATCCTTCTGCTCCGATGCCAGCTCAAAGCCCGCATGGCGGATGTTCAGCATCGACTGCCGGGCAACTATACCGAAGAACTCAACCCGTAGGCGGCCCTTCTCGTACTTGCCCGCATTGTTGCGAGGCATCTCAAACCAGTAGTCCAGGAAGTTCGTCTGGTCGCGGATGTCCTTGCCATTGAAGAAAATCGGACCAGCACCAACGCTCGACACCAGCTCCCTATTCTTCAGCTCGGGCGACTCGCCGTCGAATACCACCCGCATGTACGAGCCACGGCTAATCAGCGTGCCCGTCAGGCGGAACAGCACCGTCTCATCCACTTCGCTCAGATCCACCTCGCATAGTTGTAGGTAAGCCATGTTCGCCCGGTTGTGCTCGTTGTCCCAGTCGAAGTACTCCTCGGGCTTATCCTGGCTGCCGCTGCACGCCGCATCGGCCTCATCCAGCGCCTCGAAGGCTATGTAGTTCGAGCCAACCGGCAACCACGGAGTAAAACGGCGGTTCGTCGCCAGAACACGCTCGCGCATATTCTCCCCATGCCAGCTCTTCCAGTGGCTCTGACCAGGGTAATCCAGAAACGCCTCCCGCGAAGGGAAATCCTCCTTATGCAGCACCAGTGGCTCAGACACATGCGTCTGAACACCCTTAGAACGCTTACCCCACAGCTGCTTGTCCTTGTCTACCGTCGCCGCCACTGCGTACGCAACCCCATTCGCCACATCGGCCGGAGAAAGGGCATACTCACCCGTGTTCGGATCATCAATCCAGGACAGAACCGACCACTCGCCCTCGGTCAGATTGCCCTTCAGCACCACGTAGCCCTTCTCGGCCACCGGATCGGGAGTCCACGTCAGGCGGTATCCGCTCTTATCGCAGTCCCCACCAGCCACCAGCACCAGATCCTTAATCTGCGGAGCGATGATGAACGGAGAGCTGATGGCCAGCTTGCCGCTCTTCAACTCCCGCACACGAACCAGAGCCTCGTTAGCCAGCGGAAGGCCCTTCGGCAGCGTTACGGCCGGCTGATTGTTCCAACCCAGCAGCGGATCGTACTTCGGAATGGCCCCCAGACGACGCCAGCTCTTGCCACCATCCACCGACAGATCCGAAGAGTAGCCAGAGGTCACACCGCTAACGGACAGCCGGAACTGCTCACCTGAATAGTGCTTATCGTTACCCGGGCAGAGAACACGCAGCACCGGCATCTCGTAGTACCACGTAACCACGCAACGCTGCTTGCCCGTAGGAACGCTGAAGCCACGAACAGTCACGCGCTGCACGCCCCCAGCCGGAGACTCTAGCACCACCTGCTCCTGGTTGTTCAAGCGGTCAACACCCTCCTCGGCCAAATCCATCATGTGGTTGGGCGTACCATTGAGCGTCAGCGGCAGGTGGCCACCAACCTCCAAATCCAGGTCGTTCACCAGCACCTTCTCCTCGTACCCATACTGCTTCTCCGACACCGCATCGTGCCAGTAGAGCATGACCTTAGCCTGCGTTGCACCCGAGGGAATATCCAAATCAAAGCTCACCTCGCCGCCATTCTCCACCTCCAGCTCCTTGTACCAACCATGCTCAAGCGTCTCCACCGCCTTCTCACCATCCACGATACCGTACCCGTACGAGAAGTCCGGACCCTTACGTCCCGCATCGTTCGCCGTGTTCATCACCACCGCCTTGATCAGGTCGGCTCGAGGATCCATGCCCTTGTTCAGCTGCTTGAAGCGCTGCTCGATCAGTGCCACCGTTCCGCTAACCGTGGGGCAACTCATCGAAGTGCCAGACATCAGCTGGTAGCCATTGTTCGGCGCAGTGCTATAGACCTGCACACCCTTAGACCCCACCAGCGGCACCAGCCGCCCATCAGGCATCGGGCCCCATGAGCTGAAGGGGGCCATCCCCCCGCTCGCATCTAGTGCAGCCACAGTCAGGATGTTCTTAGAACGCTTCGCGCTCGTACCGTATCGGCTCTCACCCCAGGTCTGCATCGTCTCAATCGGGCAGCCCTCCTGCGCATTACCCGCAGAGTGAACATGCAGCGTGTAGGGATGCGAAAGCGCCACCTGGTCCAGACGCATGGAGGACGTATTGTAGCCCAGCGAGCGGTAGAAGGAGCACATCGCCTCCAGCGGAAGACCGTAGGAGTTCGACGTTATCGTTATACCGTACTTCTCCGCCGTCTCCGCCATCTCATCCTCGTGCGGCCGTTCGTTCGGGTCGATCAGGAAGTTCCACGTGTAGAACTCCACCTTCGGCGCCATGCCACGAGCATCCGGATCCAGCATCCCTGCGCCGCCTATCGTCCCGCTAACGTGCGTACCATGCTCTGCGCCGCGACGAAGCGTGTACTCCATCCGGTGCACACGGTCCCCGAAGTCCACGTGCGGCAGCACATTGCCATCCCACACGCCCACGCGGATACCCTCGCCATCCAGACCACGGCCACCCAGCTCTGCCGGCGCGCTCAGAACACCCGCACGCGACAGCATGCGGCTACCAACATTCAGCAGTTCCTGCTTAGGCTCCACCGGCCAAACGCTCAGCACGAAGGGAAGGTCCCCCAGCGCATTCACCTGGTCCAGACCAACGCTAACCTGCGCCTGGCTCAGGAGCGAGGAGAACGTCTCGACGCGAAGCCCCGGAATCGCACCAAGCCCCTCACGCACCGCCTCTACATCTGTACCCTTGGAGAAGCACACAACCGCATGCACACCCTCATCGCCCTCCAGCGACCACTCCGGCGGAGCGCCTGCCGCCAGCGAGGGGGCCAGCTTCCATTCACGGCGTATGCCCATCACCGAGCGCAGCCCCAGACCCTGGAGATCGCGTTGCGGATCTACCCCCGCATCGAGCTTCGCAAAGTAGGCGCTACCACCCACGTAAGAACCCAGATCTAGCCCCCGATCCCGCAGCGCCGCTCGGGCCGCCGCATCCGGAAGGCTATGTAGTTGAACCAGCACATCACGTGCAGAACCCGTCGACGGCGGTAGCACCATCGACGGCATCCGGCCACGGACACGCACCATGTTCGCCTCCGGTACGAAGCTATGCCCTGCCAGCCGAACTACCTCCTGCCCATGAACCCCGCCACCAAGCAAAGGTAGCAGGAAAAGGAGCAGGAAAAATACATACATCTTTCTCATCCTTGAACTTGTACTAAGTGTTTATACTTCCTGAAACAATAGGAATATAAACGATACTCCTATATTCCGGCGGCAAGTCTATAAAAAAAAACCATTTATCGAACCCAGTATAAATCGCAATACCGTGGTCTAAATTGTCTGTCCAGGGCGCATCGTGGCAAAAGCTCCCAAAGAATCAAGCCTAGCAGACCCGGTACGCTCCCCCCGAAGCCGGTGCCCCCCCCCTTATTTAGACTGGCGAATCACCTAATTTATAATGTGGCCCAAACTCAAAGCAGCAAAAAGGGGCGGGCTGCAATCAGTTGCAGCCCGCCCCTCCTGACGTATACCCCCTGTTGAATGTTAAATTAGCGCTTCGCTTGCAAGCACAGCCTCCACCCCCGCCCCCGCGACCAACCAGGTGCTATCGCCCGCCCCCTATCCCAGGAACGGATTCAGCTCCCGCTCATCCCCTATTGTCGTCCGAGGGCCATGCCCCGGTAGCACCACCGTCTCGTCTGGCAGCGTCAGCAGCCGATCGCGTATCCCTGTCAGCAGCGTGTCGTAGTCTCCACCCGGCAGATCCGTCCGCCCCACCGACCGCGAGAACAGCGTATCCCCCGAGAACAGCAGGCCCATACCCGGCAGATAGAAGCAAACGCCCCCCGGCGTATGCCCAGGTGTCGTTACCACCCGCAGCACATCGCCCCCTATCGCCAGCTCCTGGCCATCGGCCAGCGCGGCATCTGGCGCACCCACAGGCGGCATATTCACGCCCCAGGCCGCCGCCATCCGGGGTGCCTCAGCCACCAGGTCGTTATCTGCCGGATGGAGCATAAACGGCGCATTCCAGTGCCTACGAGCCCACTCTATCCCGAACATGTGGTCCAGATGCGCATGCGTATTTAGCAACCCCACCACGTGCAGCCCGTTCTCATCCACGAAATCCCGCAGCTCAGCCCACTCACGCTTTGTGCGGCAACCAACATCTATCAGGTACGCATCACCCTCCGGAACGTACAGAACATACGTGTTCTCCGAAAAATCGTTGAACGGAAAGGTCTCCACTAGTAGCTGTGAATGTTCTCCCATGCTTCAAATCTTTATGGCCTTGAGGGGGGCGGGTATATACCGGGAATGCCCCCTCATATCAGACTGTTATACCTCAGTAAAAACGGTGCTGAAAGAGCTTTTGTTTCCCTTTTCCCGGACTTATCCCCCTTGCGACGGGGCTAAACGCCAATCTAGCCCCCGGACATCCTGCCAAAAACCTTTTAATCTATCTAATTTGCGCTAACTTTGCATCTGCTTAGACTAACAACTCATGGCGCATAACGAGCTATCTACGCATATCCTGCATCAGCCCCCCCTCTCCCCTGGTCAGGGACATCCTGCGCCAGCCCATCCCCTCCCCGAAAATCATACGAAATGAGAACGGGCCTAGAGCCCATAAAGCCAAGTATTATGAGCGACATTAGCCAGCTGCAGCCTAGCCTACTGTGGCAGATTTTCGATGAAATCACCCAGATTCCCCGTCCATCCAAGCATGAGGAGCAGATGGTAGATTACCTCCTCGCCTTCGCGGAGAAGCACGAGCTGGAGGCCAAAAGGGACGAGGTTGGCAACGTCCTCATGCGTGCATCCGCCACCCCGGGCTACGAGGATCGCAAGCCCATCATCCTGCAGAGCCACGTGGATATGGTCTGCGAGAAGAATGCTGATGTAGAGCACGACTTCATGACCGACCCCATCAGCGCATACGTAGAGGACGGGTGGGTAAAGGCCCGCGGAACGACGCTCGGCGGCGACGACGGCATAGGGGTGGCAGCGCAGCTTGCGGTTTTGGTCGACCCGGCTATCCCCCACGGCCCTCTGGAGGCACTCTTCACCGTCGACGAGGAGGAGGGGCTAAATGGGGCGCTAGCCCTGCAGGAGGGCTTCTTCACCTCGAGCATACTCATCAACCTCGACAGCGAGGATGAGGGCGAGCTATTCATCGGCTGCGCTGGTGGGCGAAACACCTACGGCACCTTCCGCTACCACACCATCGGATGCCCTGCCAACACCCGAACCTACACCCTCAGCGTAACCGGCCTACGTGGCGGGCACTCCGGTGACGACATACACAAGGGCTACGCCAACGCCAACATCCTGCTTGCGCGCCTCCTCTTTCGCCTCGAAACCGAGATCGGTATAAGCCTCGCCACCGTCGACGGAGGTAACAAACACAACGCCATCTCCCGGGAGGCCACGGCCACATTCTGCATTAACAAGAACAAGGTTGAAGCCATGCAGGAGCGCATCGCCGCCCTTCGCGAAGTGCTCGTGCAGGAGTACTGCGCCACCGAGGAGAACATCACCATAGAGATCCATCCGGCAGACGCCATGTCCGTAGTTATGGATCACGACGATCAAACCCGCCTCATCGAGCTCATGATAGCCATACCGCACGGAGTCATAGCCATGAGCCATGAGATAGACGGCCTCGTCGAGACCTCCACCAACTTCGCCTCCATCAAGAAGCAGGAGGGCAACGAGCTGCTCATCACCACCAGCCAGCGCAGCTCCGTCAACAGCGCCAAGAACTACGCCAGCGGCATGGTTACCGCCGTCCTCAAGCTCGCCGGATGCGAGGTTACGCACTCCGCCGGCTACCCGGGCTGGGCCCCCAATCGATATTCCGGTATTCTTAAGGTAACCGAGGAGGCCTATCAGCGCCTATTCGGCCAGCAGCCCCTTGTCCGCGCCATACATGCCGGCCTTGAGTGCGGCCTATTCCTCGAGAAGTACCCGCGCCTCGACATGGTGTCCTTCGGCCCCACCATCCGCGGAGCCCATTCACCCGACGAGCGCCTTGACATCGCCTCCACCCAGAAGTTCTGGGAGCTTCTCCTAGAGGTGCTCAAGAGCGCCCCGCAGGCATAAACAGCCCGACCTATAGGCAGCATAGCGGGGGATGGCAGCGAGAGCTACCATCCCCCGCTCGCTATTTCAAGCCCACCGTATTTGCTATCCTGCGGTAGGCGTTGCTAGCAAAACCTAATTCGGTTTACTTGAGCGGCGTGGCGTTTGGCGGGCGGGCTGTGGGCTAGCGCTGTTGAGCGTAGCGAAAAGCCGACTGCCGCTACGGGCTACTGGCTCGAGATGGCGGTCTCCCATCCCTGCATTGGGTACCAGGTCGCCCCATAGGCATAGCGGCTCACCATCTCTAGAATGGCGAATGGATATAAACCGACTATGTACACAAAAAAACGGGAGAACCCCATGGCTCTCCCGTCGTCCCCCCCAATAAAAATAGGGGGCTGCGAGCGAAGCGTTGGCTACTGCTTCTCGTACATGGATTCACACGTCTTGCTTGCCATCGGAGAGTGCTCTGCGGCCGTTAGCAAATCGAGTCCATCCTGTATTTTGGCTTTTAGCGTCAAATCGCCAACGAGCTTCTTCCCCTCAGTAAATGCGGCCTTCAGGCCCTTGAACGTGAATTTATACTTGCGGTTCTGCTCGTTACCCAGCATGTTGTAGCCATCCCCCAGGCAGATGGCGATGAAGCCGGCATTCCTCTTCATGGCATCCGTAGGACTGTCCAGAGCCCCTTTGCTCGCTTCGTCTATCTTGATAAGGACGCTGGTGCCCTTTTCGGTGTATACGAACTTCAGTTCCCCGAAGTCAAAACCCCCAAACAGGACGGTATTCCCCTCGCACAGCTTGATGTCGTCCACGCAGGGCATGTGAAGTTGACCATGGTTATTATCCCATATATGGTTGCCCTCTTTGTACTCGGTCATGCTGCTAGCACCGGCCTGCGTCAGCTTGTAGTGCTGCTTCACCTTCACCTGTGGGTCTGTTGTACCGCCGTTACCGTTACCGCCGCCTTCACCCTCGCCATTGCCCGGCGTTTCCTCGCTTGCTGCCTCCGGTGGCGTGGCCCCCTTCTGGTAGATGGCCACAAACTGGCTCTCCCCCATGGCCGCCTTCCCCGCCTGGAGCTTCTTGATGGCCTTGCCTACCTTCTCCTTGAGAACCTCGTTGCTTATTGCCGCCAGTCCCTCCTTCATGCTCGTCTCCATGCTTGCGAAGGAGAAGGTGAATTTCAGCTGATCGCCATCCATCGTCAGCTTCCACCCCCCCAGTGCAAGGGCTATGGCCCCGGCATTTTCTAGCATGGCGTCGTTCGGCTGGTCGAGGGCGCTCTTCGTCGATGGATCTATGCCCAGGCTAAGCTCAGCACCATTACGTTTGGCGGTGAACTTCAGACCTCCGAAGTCGTAGCCGGGGAACTTCACTGCTCCTCCTGCTAGGATCTCCACCGCATCGATGCAGGGCATCTGCAGCCCGCCATGGAAATTGCCGTACAGAATGCTCGCTGCTTCGTAGTTCGAGGGGGTCTTCTCGAAGCCGCCCTTTACGATGGCGTAGCTGCCCGGATTCATCGCCTCGTCCGCCGTGTCATCATCGTCCTTGCTGCAGGAGCTGAAGCTTAGGCTTAGCATGAGGGCGCCCATCAGCACCAGTGCGCCGTAGAGGTGTTTGCGTTTCAGTAGCATATTCTTTTTCTTCCTTTTGTTGGTAAAATGCTTAGGGCAAGAGGATGCAGGCCTGCCTACTCTTGCTGGACATGCTACGCTCGCCCTATATTCTGCAAAAGTATCCGATTTACCCCTATTGTAGTCTATCCAAATCCCATTCTAAGCAAGACTCTTAAAACGTTATCCAGCTAGTACGATTAGTAGCGTAATTTTGTGCTATATTCAGTCGAAAACAGGTGTTTTTCCGCCTGTTTGTCCTATTAAAGCCTTTGAGCCAGAGGATTAAACCCTATCCGCCTAGGTATCCCCTCCGTATTTCTCCGGAGAAATACGGAGGGGATACCTAGGCGAGCCCTGCTCGTTGGCGAATTGATAGCTAGATTGTTTAGGCTATTTGTTTAATTACCGAAGGCTTATTTATATTCGGGGGTGGAGGCTATTTTGCGTTTAGGCGGTCTATCTATATCTTTACGCTGGTTTTTGCCCGGGGGCTAGGTTCCGCTCGAATGG
>PDRH01000047.1 GCA_002748015.1 Bacteroidota bacterium
TGTATACCGTATGGGATTAATCTCTATCCCCCCCCGACGCGTATACGCACACGCAACCATCAACTCCCCCGGCCCGTATTCCCCAAGCAGGTGCTCATAGAGCGTATCGCAAATCTCCTCATGGAAATGATGCTCATTCCGCATGGACAGAACGTACTCCAGAAAGCCCTTCACCTCAAGCGGCTTCTCGCACCGATAGCGAACGTAGGCCGTCCCCCAGTCCGGCTGCCCCGTTACAGGGCAATGCGACCGCAGTAGGTGCGTTGCCACGCGGAACTCGTACTCCCCGCTGTCAAGCTTCTCACCGTAAACCCCTTCCTGCAGCCTACCCCCCGAAACGAAGCGCTCATCCTCCTCCAGCACGAGATAATCCGAGAAATCGCTCTCCCCACCCTTCACCTGATGCGGCTGCGCCCTAACCTCTACACCCAGCAATGCCGAAAGATCCGCCTCAACCGTCCACCGCATCTCACTGAGAGCATCTTCGGCTGTACGACACTCCGAGTAGCAATGATTGTTGAAGGAGTTGAGATAGAGCTTCAGCGACTTGCTCTCCACAAGCACCTTACTCCCCGCGGCGTACGACATCTTCAGCAGGCCCACGGCCGGAATACCCTCCCCATACAGGCACGAAATCTCATAGGCCTGCCACACATCCACACCCTTACGTGGATATATCCTATCCCCCACATGCAGCACCGAAGCATGCACCGCCCGCGGCACCGCCTGCAGGATGGAAGGCGTGTACTCCATCGGCATCTCTACGCGCTGGCCGAGCACGCCACCGGCCGCCGCATGGCCACCTGATTGTCCTTGCAAATTATCCATATACTTCTATCCTCCTGATTGTAGGCCAAAAACCCTGTCCCTAATCCGCTCCGGTGCTATGTCCAGGCAGGCATAGTCCCCCCGTGCGCAGGGCTTATTCCCGAAGATGGAGCAGGGGCGGCAGCCCAGCTCCTCATCCTGCACCGCATTATCCAGGCACTGCCCCCAGCCCATGAACCCGGCATTCGGATGCGTCGCCCCCCACACCGAGACCACAGGCGTACCCGCCCACGAGGCCAGGTGCATATTGGCCGAATCCATCGAAATCATCGTATCCAAACGCCGCATCAGCTCCAGCTCCCCACCGAAGCGCAAACCGTAATCCATCACCGACACCAGCTCCGGATGCTCGGCGCGCCACCCATCAAACACCGCCTTCTCCCCCTCACCCCCACCGAAGAGGAACACCCGGCAACCCGCCTCCAATAGCAGGGCCACAAGGCGCTCCGCACGCTCCACGGGGTAGATCTTCCCCCTATGCTTGGCGAAGGGGGCAAAGCCCACCCGCGGTCCAGCTGCCACCAGCTGCTCCGCCAGCTCCGGGGGTATCTCCCCACCCGCAAAGCCACCGAGCTGCTCCGCCACCTCCACAGGGTAGCCCAGCCGCGCCAGCACATCCCCATACCGCTGCACCGTATGGCGGAGGGGCAAGCTACACGCCCCACGGGTCAAACGGCGCTTCGCCGCACGCCCCTTATCTATGGCCGCGCTGCGGGGATGGCGCATGAGGAGCCGCAAGCGTAGAAAGCTCCGAACCAGCCAAACACGCAGCACTGAATGCATATCGGCCACCCCATCGTAGGGCCCCAGCTGGGCAATCTCCCTGGCCAGCCGCCAAAGCCCCCCCAGCCCCTTATGCTTATCCCGTATCCTCGCCGGGATGAAGCGCACGTTCGGCAGGGGCGACACCAGCGGGGCCACGAAGGGCTGCGAGACCAGCACCACCTCAACCCCGGGGTACTGCTCCCCCAGCGCCTTCAGCACCGGCAGCAGCATGACCACATCGCCCAGCGCGCTCAGGCGAAAGAGCAGCAGCCGCCCACACCTAGCATTTCCCTCTTTCATCTACTGTTCAAACCACAGGCTACACCACGGCAAGCCCTAGAGCGCCTGCCCCTTCAGCATCGGGTTGAGCGAGGGATCGTTGTACATCTTCATCTGCTTGTACACCTTCATCACCTTCTCGCCCTTGCCGTAGGCCTCCAGCAGCTGGTCCATCGCCAGCGACAGATCCGCCCGCTGCTCCAGCAGCACATCCAGCTTCGCCTGGCAGGTATCCCGGTGCTCCTGCGTAGCCGACAAATCCGTTGCCTGCTGCTGCATCATGTAGATCTTCAGCGATAGGATGGAAAGGCGATCCACCGCCCAGGCCGGCGACTCCGTGTTCAACGTGGCCCCCTCCTGCGCCGCCACAGCGCTGAACTTCTCCAGGAAGTAGGAGTCGATCATCTCCACCAGGTCCGTACGGTTCTGGTTGGAGCGGTCGATACGGCGCTTTATCTTTAGCGCCTCCTCCGGCTTAATTTCCGGGTCACGGATGATATCCTCCAGGTCCCACTGCACGTTGTCTATCCAGTTCTTCTCATAGAGGCGCGCCTCTATGGTCCCCGCCTCGAAGGGGTTGTCGCAGGCCGCATCCACATCGCCCAGCCGGCGGTAGCTCGTAATGCAGTCCCAGAATATACGGTTGCACAGCGTGCTAAAAGTCATCTTGCTCGAATCGGTCATCTCTACTTTTCATTTTGGGTACTCGGATGCTGCAAGCCCTCCGGCGACAACACCCGCTCTATTTCCTCCTTGGTGAGCCACTCCTTCTCCAGCACCAGCTCATAAACAGTTCGCGCGCTGCCCATCGCCTCCTCCGCCACCTCGCGCATTCTATCGTAGCCCAGCAGCGGGGTCAGGGCCGCCGCCAAACCCACACTCCCGTAGACCATCTCGCGGCAGCGGTTCGCATTGGCCGTGATGCCCTCCACGCAACGGTACTGCAGGGTCTTCAGCCCATTCTTCAGCATCACCACCGACTCGAAGATCGACTGCACCACCACCGGCTGGAAGACATTCAGCTCCAGCTGACCCGCCTCCACGGCCATCGTAACCGCCTGGTCATTCCCTACCACCTTAAAGGCCAGCTGATTCACCACCTCTGGTATCACCGGGTTCACCTTCCAGGGCATAATCGCTGAGCCTGGCTGGCGCGCAGGCAGGTTGATCTCATGCAAGCCACCGGCCGGCCCCGACGAGAGTAGGCGTAGGTCGTTGCACACCTTCGACACCTTCACCGCCAGCCGCTTCAGCTCGGCCGAGTACTTCAGGAAGTCGGATGCATCCTGCGTTGCCAGGATGGGGTTCGGCGCCAGCGTTACGTCAAAGCCCGTCAGCTCCCGCAGGTAGCCCACGCATTTCTCCGCGTAGGTCGGCGCAACCCCCAGCCCCGTACCAATCACGGTGGCCCCCATGTTCACCTTCAGGAAGTGCGCCGCCGCACGGTTCAAGTTCTCGCTCTCCCCCTTCAGCATATCAGCCCACGCCCCGAACTCCTGCCCCAGGGTCATCGGCACGGCGTCCTGCAGCTGCGTACGCCCCAGCTTCACCACATGCGCAAACTCCTGCGCCTTCGCCGCAAAGGCCTCCGCGATGCTCTCCACCGCCTCGGTCAGCTTCTGGTTGATCATGTACACCCCCAGCCGCATGGCCGTCGGGTAGGTGTCGTTGGTCGACTGCGACATGTTCACGTGGTGGATCGGGTGGCAGTACAGGTAGTCCCCCTTCCTATGCCCCATGATCTCAAGCGCACGGTTGGCAATCACCTCGTTGGCATTCATGTTGGTCGAGGTCCCCGCCCCGCCCTGCAGCATGTCCACCACGAAGTAGTGGTGGTACTTCCCGTTGATTATCTCCCCGCAGGCCTCCACGATCGCGTCCCGCACGCCCTCGGCCAGGAGACCAAGGTCGCAGTTCGCCCGCGCCGCCGAGGCCTTCACCATCGCCAGGCCGTTGACTATGGAGGGGTAGAAGCCTATCGTAACCCCCGACACCATGAAGTTCTCAGTCGCCCGCAGGGTCTGAATGCCATAGTAGCTCTCGGCCGGCACATTGCGCTCGCCCAACAAATCCTGCTCCATCCGCGTGGCCCCCGAGAAGTACTGCGCCCCCGAGTGGATGCGCTGCATATTGGCCTGCCCCATCCGCATGGAGACGATGTGTACTATCCGCGAGAACACCTTCAGCGTGGCATCCGCATTCTTACGGAAGAAGTCCTTGCCCACCAGCAGGGCCTTCACGTCCGTGAGCGCCCGCGCCGAGGTGGAGTGCGTCGACCCCTCCATCCACGAGCCCTCGCCCAGGAAATCCCCCTCGTGGAAGAGCGCCAGCTGCTGCTCCCCCCCGTAGGCCGCCGACTTGAACAGCTCCACATTCCCCTCCAGCAGCAGAAAGAACTCCTCCCGCGGCCCATTCTGGAAGAAGAGCAAATCTCCCGGCCGGTAGGAATCCTCCTTGACGTGCTCGGCCAGCACCCCGAGCTGCTCATGCGTGAACTCCTCGAAGAGCTTCACGCCCCCCAGGAAGTCTATCATCTCCTGCCTATCCATATGTACTATATACCTTATCCATTTGCATGCGCCGAGTGGAGGGGGCTAACAAGCCCCAAATATAGGCAATTTATCCTAGGTAGTATCGGCCTTTTTTACCTACCTTTGCCCCCGCAAATTAAACCCTAATAACATTTCAAGATGAAGAAGGTACTGATAGCGCTTGCCCTGGCATCCGCCGCCACATTCGCCCTGTCCAGCTGCGGAGGCAACGCCAACCAGCAGCAGAGCGCAGATTCCCTCCAAACCCAGGAGGCGGATTCCGCCGCGGCTTGCGAGGCTAAAGCCCCAGCCGCAGAGCCCCTAGCCGATGAGTTTCCCGCACACGGCACCTACAAGGGTACGCTCCCCTGCGCCGACTGCCCCGGCCTGGAGACCACCCTCACCATCGAGCCCGACGGGGCATACACCCTAACCCAGGAGTACGAGAAGAAGGGCGAGCCCGGCAAGTTCGAGTACAAGGGCATGGCCACCTTTAGCGACGGCCTCATCACCCTACCCATCGACCCCGCCGACTCCTCATCCTACATGATTCTGGAGTGCGCCGAACCGGGCCTCATCATGCAGCACGAGACCCACGACAGCATGACCCCCGAGGAGGAGGCCATGTATCACCTTCTACCCATGGAGTAGGCAGACCCATCTACCCATAGGCCAAGGCGCCTAAGCAGGGGGCTACCGTAGCAGCTTACGGTAGCCCCCTTTTCCTTTACCCCTCGCATCGCCCCGCAGGATACCTATTAAACAATTAATCCCAACCAACAGGTTAGGAACACCCCCTATCCGCCTAGGCTGCCGCTCCGAATTTCACGGGTGAAATTCGGAGCGGCAGTTAGGGCGAAACCCTACCGGATACACTGATTCCCCTAGGGATGCGGGATACTAGAGCGCAGAAAAGCCCGTTTTTGCCCCAGAAGGGGGCAAAAACGGGCTAATATTAATTGTAGATTTTAGAGACGAACCCCTACGAGAGACCTCAATTTAAGGGTTAGAGTACGAAATGTGGGGCATCTTCTCCTAGCACCTGGCGATAAATGGCCGCTAGAAGTACAAGTCGCGCTCCCCCCGTGCGATACGTTCCAGGCGGTCGGCCAGCTGGCGGCGGTGCTTGTCCTGGGGCATCTCCTCGAGGAGGCGGGCAATGGCCCTGTCCCCCTTGGCACGGAGGTCAGCATCTGCGTAGTCGTGCAGGTACTCCGAGAGGGTGAGGATGGCGTTGGGGGTGCAGTAGCGCTTGATGAAGCCCGGTACGGAGAACTCCATGAAGTGCTCGCCGGTGCGCCCAAGGCGGTAGCAGGCGGTGCAGAAGGATGGTACGTGGTTGTGGTCGAGGAGGTCATCAATAATGGCGGCCAGCTGGCGTTCATCGTTGATGCGGAACTGCTCGCGGTCGAGGTCCTGGGCATCCTCATCCTGGGAGTAGGCGCCGATCTCGAGCTTGGTGCCACCGTCAATCTGGGAGATACCGAATTCAAGTACACGGTCGCGCACGGAGATGGGTTCGCGGGCGGTGAGTATCATGCCGGTGTAGGGTACAGCCAGACGGAGGACGGCAACCATACGGAGGAAGTCATCGTCGTGGAGGGCGTACTCCTCGGGCGGCTTGACATCGGAGGCCTCCTGTATGCGGGGGAAGGAGATGGTGTGGGGGCCAACGTTGTAGCAGGCCTCGAGGTGGTTGGTATGGCGGACTAGGGCCATGGCCTCATAGCGCCAATCGTAGAGGCCGAAAAGGGCGCCTATACCCACGTCATCGAGCCCCGCCTCCTGGGCGCGGTCGAGGGCGGTGAGGCGGTAGTTGAAGTCGGCCTTGGGGCCGGAGAGGTGGTAGCGGCGGTAGGCCTCGGGGTGGTAGGTCTCCTGGAATATCTGGTAGGTGCCTATGCCGGCATCGCGGACGGTGCGGAAGCCCTCTATGCTTAGGGGGGCGGCATTGATGTTGACGCGGCGGATCTCGCCATTACCCACCTTGGTCTGGTAGGCGATTTCGACGGTACGGGCGATGAACTCCGGGGTGTAGGCGGCATGCTCCCCGTATACGAGGATGAGGCGCTTCTGCCCCTGCTGCTCTAGGGCCTCTATCTGCTCCTTGAGCTGGCGCTCGGTGAGGGTGGTGCGTATGGCCTCGAGGTTGGGGGCGCGGAAGCCGCAGTAGGTGCAGTCGTTCTTGCACTTATTGCCGATGTAGAGGGGGGCAAAGAGGACGATACGCTGGCCGTAGACCCTGCGCTTAAGGGTTCGCGCGCCCTCTAGGATCTCCTCAACCAGCTGGGGGTCGGAGGTCTGGAGGAGGGAGGCCGTCTCGGCGAGGTTAAGGCGGTTCTTATCCAGGGACTTGGCGATGACCCCACGGACGTAGGCAGGGTCCGTGTTGGCCTCATTGAGGAGGGTATGTATTTCCTGCGGGTCGATGAAGGGCTCCATCGGTCTGTCGGGGATGGCGTAGCGCTCGGGGGTGAATTGCATGGTATTTCTGTTGAAAAGACGGCGCGAAGGTAGAAAAAGGGGGGATTAGGATGCATCCCGGGGAGGGAAAGTTGGAGCCTGGTATGGTCTCGAATATGGTGGTAGCTATCGATACAATTTCGGCGGGGACAGATTCACACGGAGAAGGAGGGGTACTATGCGATACGAGGGAAGGGAATTTGTAAGGAAAGGGGGAAGACTACGGAAGCCGGGGTTAGCCTGTGGTGATGGACAGGCGTAGGAGGTAGTTATTGCGCAGCACGCCGCAGATTTCCCCGTAGGCGAATATGCCGGGGAGCACGGGGTTTTCCTCCTTGGCGCAGGCAAAACTCTCGTAGAGGCAGTAGCACCCGATGGTCGTGGCGAAGACCTCCTGACCTTCAGGCTCGGCGTTGAGGAAGGATTTGCACAGATCTACGGATGAAGGCGCAAGGTACGATTCGTGGTAGGTTACGTTGGGGAGGGCTGGACTGGAGAGGAATCCCATGCGGGTTGTGGGGTCAGTGAAGGGGACGATGAAGTGGGGTGTCTGGTCCAGCTCCAGGTGGATGGCATATCGCCCCCGGGCATGGAGATCCTGCAGGTAGTCGTATATCCGCCAGGGATTGCCGTTAACGACGATTCCATCGACCATGAAGGAGTATTCGGGGAAGTGGATCTCGGTTTGCCGGTCGGGTAGCATGGGGGTATAGGCCTGGGCATGGAAGGTGAAGCCCTCACGGAGGTGGCAGTGCATGGCCACGATGGTGTCGGCGAGCATTTCGCCTGTGGCCCCGTTGAAGACTAGGGTTTCGTAGGTGGTCGTCGTGCCAGCCCCTGAGCCTGCCACCCAGCCAACGAGGGGCACATCCGCTGCGCTGGGGGTAGAGTAGGAGTACAGGGCGAAGAGGCGGTGCACCTCGGTGTAGCCGGGCATGATGGCGTAGGTGAAGCCCTCGGACGGGGTATTGACGTAGAGGTCGTCGAGACTGAGCGACTGGTAGGCCTGAATGCGAGGTGCTACAATGAAGTCCGTCAGGTCGATTACGTGTATCCCCTGCTGCAACTCCCTGGGGCCATGCTCGGTGAGGAAGTGGGTGGCAATCCCACCTATCCATTGCCCCTGGGGGAGGCCTAGTAGCTCAGGTTGGCTAGCGGCCAGGACGAGAGTTCTACCCTGCTCAATGAGCGCTACAACCTCCTCCCTGTGCAGTATCCGGTTGACCATGGCTAGCCCTGATTGGTTTTAGATGCTTAGGTTGATGTACTCCCAGGAATTGCCACACTGCTCAATATAGCGGATGAGGTCCTGGCCAGAGATGACTAGCGTAGCCCTATTGTCGTTAGGGTGGAACCCTATGGCGGGAGCGCCCCTGAGGGAATCATCCAGGTATACATACACGTGCTGTTCAGCATCGTGGACGAGGCCAAGCGGGGAGACTGATCCGGGCTTGACACCGAGGTACTTCTCCATGCGCTTCTCCGAGGCGAAGGAGAGCTTTCCCTGGCCGAGCATGAGCTCGAGGGAGCGTATGTTGGCCTGATTGTGGCCGTCGAGCACGAGGAGGTAGTGACGGTTGCCCTTGTGGTTGCGGAGGAAGAGGTTCTTGCAATGGCGGCAGTCGATATCCTTCCACCGCTCCATGGCCAGGGCTATGGTGGGGATGGGAGGGTGCTCGTGGTAGGCGTAGGACACCTGCAACTCGCCGAGCCGTTGGTACACGGCGGAGTCGCCGATTATCTGCTGTTGCTTCTCCATCTGGTTCTTACTCCTTATTTTCTCATGCAAAGATACATTTTTTCCTTTGCTAGCATCTGCAATAAAGGGAGAAATCGCTACCTTTGTCGCTATATATCATTGGGCTACATAGGCAAAGGGTTACAACATGCGATTGGTACGGGGCCTTCGACTTCTTCTCTACCTGCTCTGCATCCTAGCGTTGCTAGGGATTTTGGCGGTTGGCGGGCTATTCCTTCTGGAGAAGCAGTGGGGGGAGATCGTGGTGGAGAGGGTGCTCGATCAGGTGAACCAGGAGCTACGTATCCCGGTCAAGACCAGCGGTGTAGACTTCACGTTTTTCGCTGATTTCCCTCAGGCTAGCATCCGCCTACGGGATGTCTGCATTCCCACGCTACGCGAGGGGGGGGAGGCGGAAGTGCCGCCGGGTGAGGAGCTACTCCGGGCCAAATCCCTGCTGCTGGTGCTCAACCCCTTCGACCTGCTGCGCGGGGAGTACCGCGTGGAGGCGCTGCGGCTATCCGAGGGCTCCCTGAGGCTAGAGAAGTACGCAGAGGGGGGGGATAACTACACCCTACAGCAGGCAGGGAGGAGCGATAGCACATCGGGGGGGCTCAACTCCTGGGCCATCGAGGGCTTCGAGCTGGAGAACATGGTGGCCTCCTACCTGGATGGACGTAGCGGGCTGAGGGTGCGCATGCAGCTGGCTACCCTTGAGGCCAATGCTCGCTACGAGGGTGAGGCGCTGGGGCTACGGCTCAAGGGGGAGGGGGGGCTCGAGGAGCTGGTGCACGAAGGCAAAACGTACGCCAAGGGTGAAGAGCTACGCCTAGACACCGAGCTACGCTATGATAGCCTTGCGCTCGAAAGCCCCCGCAGCGTGCTGGAGGTGGAGGGCAATAGGCTCGTGGGGGTGTGGTCGCTATCGAATACAGACGGTGCGCTACACGCTAGGATAGATGCCCCGGGAGTAGACCTACAAAACGTGCTGAAGCTAGCCGAACGGCAGGGATACAACCTGCCCGAGGGGCTGAAGGTCGATGGACAGCTAACGGCCGGGGTAGACCTCCATGGGGCTGTCCGGAATGGGCTGCGGCTACATGCGACGGTCACGGTTCGAGGGGAGGGGGAGCTGGGTGTAGAGTACAAAGGTAATGAGTACCGCATAACCCGCCTATCCGGGACCTTCAGCAATGGAGAGCAGGCCTCTGCCCGGAGTAGCCGCTTCGAGCTGCAGGCGTGCCATATTACCCGCGGGCAGTCGCACGCAGACCTGGAACTCCGACTTACCAACCTGAAGCGCCCGGCCGTCTACGGACGGATAGACCTTAGGGCGCTAGACAACGAATTCCCGCTGGGTTCGCTGGCTAAGTACGTTCCGTACTACGGGGAGATCGTGGCCCGTGGCGAGGGGGTGGCTAGCCTCCGAGGGGTAGATCACATTAGGGAGGAGCTGCTACGGCACATGAAGACCAAGATGACGGTTTCCTTCTCCGGGCTGACGGTTACGCCCGGTGGTGGCCAACGGCTCGATTCGCTCACGGGGGTTGCAACCTTCAAGGACAGAGACCTCCTGAAGGGTTCTATCCGCGCGAGGTGGGGCGAGGCCAACATCGACGTGGGGGTAAATGCGAAGCGTTTTTGGAGCCTAGCCACCGGGAAGGGGAAGTCGGACTGGACGGTGAACACTGCCATTAGCGGGTGGAGTATCCCCGACTACATCGTACCAGACTGGGGTGGCGATGAAAACGGCCAGGAGGATGCGCCCAGCAAGCCTGCATCGGGGAAGGCGAAAGGCACGAAGCAGCGTACCTTCTGGGACTACGTTGGCAGCATGCAGGGGAAGCTGTCTCTCAACGGTTGCCGGTACCGAGGAGGCAAGGTTGATTCGCTGCAGGCGAGCTTCAGCGGGAATGGCGAGCAGGTGCTGATGGACATCAAGCAGGGGCGACTTTTCGATGGGCGCATTCGTGGCAAGCTAGGCTTCCAGAGCCTTACCGCTGACCGGCAGCTACTCAGGGCCGACCTGCACCCAGAGAGCATAGATATACAGCGTATATTCCGCCAGTTCGCGAACTTCGGACAGAGCAACGTAAAGTCAGAGAACATCAATGGACGGCTCTCCGGGGAGGTTACTATCTACGCCCCCCTTCAGGAGGGGGAGCTCCTGCTTCCGGAGTTCCGTTTGCAGGCCAAGGTGAACGTATACAAGGGGGGGCTCAAAAATCTGGCTGGTATGGAGAAACTCAGCCGCTTCATCGAGATGAAGGAGCTACAGGATATCCGTTTCTCCACGCTCTCCAATACCATATCGGTCGAGAACAGCGAGATACGTATTCCGGAGATGGATATACGCTCTTCGGCGCTCTCGCTCAAGCTCAGCGGACGGCAACACTTCGATTCGCGGTATGCGTACCGGCTACAGCTCAAGCTGGGGGATGTACTGTTCAACCGCTGGAAACGCCGGCGGACGGATGCGCAGGAGGAGGTCCTCGAGGACAAGAAGAGCGGTGGCGGCTCCCTCTTCCTACGGATAGAGGGGGACTCTACCCAGGTAAATGTACGCTACGATAGGGAGGCGCTCAAAGAGCAGATCGCACGTCGATTTGCACGGGAGAAGGAGGAGCTTAAAACGCTATTCAAGGAGGAGTTCGGGACGGAGGAGGAGGCCCCCCAGGCTACTGACGTGAGGAAGTCGACCAAGGTAATTTGGGAAGAGGAGGGAACAAACGGAGGAGAAAGCGGCACGAAACAGCGTGGGGAAGGGGATTCGGATAATCAGGAGGTAAAGCCAGAGGATAGGCGGAGGCGGAAGTCAGAAACTGAACGTAAGAAGCCTAGCGTAATATGGGAGGACTAGCCCTCGCTACTCTCCTGATGCTGCTCGCGGGCGAAATCCTGGAAGAGCGAGGTCATCTCTGGGGAGAGCAGCGTTTCGCCCGTATCCTCTGGGTCTCTTAGCTCATTTTTGCGGTATACGTAGTGCACTCCATATTCTCGGCATCTATCCCTGGCCAGGTTCGGAGGAAGGTTGCTGAAAGTAGCTTCTACCTCATTCCAGACGGAGAGTATAATGGAATCTGCGGTATCGCGCAGGTCGTTTAGCTGCTGCAGGGTACGGTTGGTATTCTGCTGAAAGACCTTCTGACGCGTGTAGCCATCGAAGAACTGCTCATACTGCACGCGTACCATGGCTATGCTCGGGTTGGTAATGGGTCCGCTCCCTTGGGCTGTTCTATTGAACTCGCCGTCGATAATCTTCCTACCCCACTCCACTATGTCCTGGTCGGATGCTAGAGAGGGGAGACGAGTTTCAGCCTCATCTATACCGTAGAATGTACGCACCTCTGGGTTGAGC
The DNA here is from genome assembly GCA_002748015.1 of Bacteroidota bacterium. GTDB lineage: Bacteria > Bacteroidota > Bacteroidia > Bacteroidales > CAJPTX01 > Bacteroides_D. The sequence goes on from PDRH01000047.1 coordinate 11,963, forward strand.
TCTCCCCGTAGGATTGCCATGTTAACCACCTGTATGAAGTGGGAAACGTATAGGCGCGTTTTGCGTACCATATCCTGGTACTCCTGGCTCGATTCGCTCTGCTGCTGGTAGGCAGTCTTATACTGTTGGGTAGCCTCAGTAAAGCTATTGATGAATAGGCCGAGGCGCGAATAGGTTTCCTGCGTATAGGCCAGCTCATTGGGGTGTAGCTCTTTGCCCATCCCGTAGGCGGCCTGCATGGCGCGGAGACGGGCAGAATCTGTATTGGGGAGGCGTCTATACGGCATATCTACACTCTTTGGGGTGCGGGAAAACCTTGTCAACCGCGAAGGTAGCAAAAAACGAAGGAAATAAGGATAAGCGCGGATGAATAAGCATCTGTAAATCGTAGAATCCGTAGGCCAAACGAGTGGATAATAGTATAGGCATTGGGGGCTAAGCTACAAGCCTAGCTAAGGTTACTAGCATGGCGATGAGGCTATCGACCTAGCCGTGCACAGCATGCAAAAAGGGGGCATTGCAATTTGTTGCAATGCCCCCCCTAGAGGTATCTGGTTGGCTATCTAGCCCGCCAACAGAAGATGCCAACTTACTTTTTGGTCTCTGCGAAGGTAATGTACCAGTCCTTCATCTTCTCCTTCTTCTCAGCATACAGCGCCTCTACGCCTTCCATATCCTCGGGTGCGTGCTGCAGGGCATCGCAACCGGGTTGCCAATCCAGAGGGGTAGCTAGGGTTTCAGCATCTGTAAGCTGCAGCGCCTTTAGGCAACGCAGTATTTCATCCATGTTACGCCCAACGTTGAGCGGGTAATACATGATAAGACGAACCTTCTGCTGAGGATCGATGAAGAATACAGTACGGACGGTGGCCACGCTAACCTCACCCGGGTGTATCATACCATACAGCTGGGCAACTGCCATGTTGATGTCGGCAATGATGGGGAAGTTAATCTCCACGCCCATTGTACTCTTCAGGTTCTCTACCCATCCGATATGCGAGAAGATGCTATCGATGCTCAGGCCGAGTAGCTTGGTATTGAGGGCGGTGAACTCATCCTTGCGCTTGGCGAAGCCGGTCATTTCAGTGGAGCAAACCGGGGTGAAGTCAGCAGGGTGGGAGAATAGGACAACCCATGAGTCCTTGCAGTAGTCTGACAAGGTCACCCAACCCTCTGTGGTCTTCGCCTTAAAATCGGGGGCGGTGTCACCAATGAGGGGTATCCTGTTCATCATTTGTTTCTCTTCCATAACAGTAGCATCTTTATCGTTGAATGTTCAAGCAAAGGGGGAACATACCCCTGGCGGAGCGTCCCCACTTTCTATAATGAATAACGATAGGCGGGCTTTTTTGTTCGGTCTGGTTGCCATGAGTGGCATTCCGAAACAAGCCTAAAGATGGTGGGGCGAGTAAGGGTATAAACGTAGGGCCTCCATCCTGACGGATGAAGGCCCTAACATCTACTTTGTAATCGCTTCAGGTCGGAATACCTCTAGTACCTACGCCTAGACCTCCTGGAACGCTTCTTTTTCTTCTTCTTATCGGCGGCTTTTGCCGAATCTGCATTACCTGGCTCAGTACCGTATGCCTCCCCCTCTATAATATAGGTTGGTATTTCACCGTATCCCCCCTGGGTTTTCCGGTTCTTCACGAGGACATAGGTCCCCCCCTTACGTATAACCTGCTTCTTGAGGCGCGTCTCGGCATTCTGACGGGCCTTAGCCAGCGACGGGCTCTTGCTACGTGATTCAGCCTTTACCACTCCCTTGGGGTACAACCCCTGCACCATGGCCTCGTCCTCAGTTACGATTACTATACGCCAGTCGGTGTCGTCTATCTCCTGGGCCGCTAGAGCAGTTATCTTGTCAATTCGCCCATCCCTGTATATGACGCGGTTTACCTTCTTGCGCTTGAGAGATTTGACCTTCCTCTTCCCGAGCGGATAGAAGCTAACGGTGCGGTTGTTCACCACACGGATGTTGCATGGTATCTTACGCCCCGATATTGTAACTACAGTATCGCACGCCGGCTTGGCCTTCTCGGCAGAGGGATGCTGCGCACCATCCTGGGGAGCTGTGGCCCCCTCCTTCTTGCCCTTGGCCTTCTCAGACTTCTTTTTCTTCCCAGAACGCCTACTACGGCTAGACCTCCGCTTTCTGGGCTTCTTGGCGTTTTTTTTCTGCTCTTGCTGGTCGACCTGCTCGGTATCCGTGGCCTCTGAGGCCTGCTCATCTTGCGCCACGGCAGCAGGTGCTACGGCAAAAAGAAGTGCTAGGCTAAGAGCCAACACCATGTGCAAGCTCTTAACCCGCAAATCTCTATGGCTAATTCTCCCTGTCCGGCAGATCATAGGCGGGGATTTTAGCGCTTCATGCCGCAGAATTCGTCGGATACCGTGAGCTTTTTACGCCCCTTTTTACGACGAGCAGCCAGCACACGACGACCATTGGCGGACGACATGCGCTTCCTGAAACCGTGCTTGTTCTTCCTCTTCCTGACAGAAGGCTGAAATGTTCTTTTCATTGGAAATCAATCTTTTACGCTTCTACCACTCGGCCAAACCGCATGCCAAAAGCATGGGTTGAACCCTTCAATTACGGGGCAAAGTTAAGCCTTTTTCCAAGACTACAAGGGATGCACTCATTTAGAGGGGACAAAACACCCTCTGTTCGGCTGGTTCTGCTTGACATAGATGACCGTTAACGGCTGGTTTTCCTGTATACCTAAATAGGTAGAAACGAAAAGCCTCGTAAAAAAGTCTAGCTTCGCCAATGTTTCCTGAATCAACGCATAGGGGATGTCCAGCCATAGGTCGTCACCCACCATCCTCAGCTGAACCCCCTGGTTGAGAAGGGTTGCATAATCTCCAGAGACAGTGCCAACGACCCGAATCGTGAGGAGTTTCCCCACCTCCTCATAGGTGAACTCCTGGCCTTGGTACTGGGGGAACTCAACGGAAGCCGTCGCCGGGATGAAAGTGGCATTACTAATGGGTATTTCGTGCTCAATTCGCTGCTGATAAACCCCGAAGCCTTCCTGCTTTGATTTCTTAATGAAGCGCATCAGCTTGAAATTGCCCTCAGTCGTAAGTGTAACCGTTTCACCACCAGGCTCAGCCCCAGGTCCACCACCAGGCTCAGTCCCGGGTGCCCCCCCCTCTTCGCCACCCATTTCATTCCCTGCATTGCCACCCGGTTCAGAATTCGCCTCCGCCTGATCAGTCGCTTCCTGCGCATGCTCCTTGCCGAATGCCCCCACCAACTCCTCCGAGCTTTCCTCCTTCTCGCAAGCGACAAAGACAAACGAAAAGGCCAATAAAGCCATCAGGACAGGCCCAACATATCTCTTTATTTTCATATCCTCATAAGTTTTGCTCGCCTATAGAACCTTTAGACGTAATTATATGGTTGCAAGCTACACCGTTTTATCCATTTTAGCGCACAAGCCACAACTTTATTACACGAAACGACCTTTTTGTCGGACAAACGGCCAACTAGTACCATTAGTCCCGGGTAAGGCACAACGACGCAGACAGCGGAGAAACGGGGAACTGGTACTCGCAGGGATTTCAGGAGTATTGATTACCTTTGCGCTAGATTCAACATTGTGAATGCGAACACACGGGATATACATTGTAGCGGGGGTATTACTATGCGCACTCGCCTTCGCCCTGACGGACTGCGCACGGATAGTAGCCCCAGGGGGCGGCCCTCGTGACAGCGTCCCTCCACGCATCGTGCGCTGCGAACCCATACCGGGTAGCACCGAGGTGCGCCCAGAGGAGCTACAGATCACCTTCGATGAATACGTAAAGCTCAAATCGCCCAATCGAAACATCTACATGTCGCCACCGCTCAAGTACCCAGTAGTGGCCGTAGTCAAAGGGCGTACGGTAGAGATCCGGTTCCGGGACACGCTAGCCGACAGCACCACCTACAACCTCCACTTCGGGCAATGTATCGTTGACCTGACCGAGGGGCAACCCATGGAAGACTTCAGCTTTGCCTTCAGCACCGGCCCAACGATAGATAGCGCACGCCTCTTTGGCCGGGTGCGCAATGCGCTAACACAACGCCCCATTGCGGGCATGAACGTTTCCATCTACCGGCAAAACATAGACTCATTGCCACAGACCACACTCCCGGATTTCGTGGCTCGTACAGATAGTGCAGGTATCTTCGACATTCGCTACATCCCCAGCGGTAGCTACAAAATATTCGGCATCAAAAACGCATCCAACAAGCTGATATACAGCAACACGAAGGATACAATAGCCTTTCTAAAGGAGCTGCAGACCACGGTGCTACCCGGGGACACCGTGGAGGCAAAACGTATACCAGTCCTCGAGGGCTTCGCGCGCGAGGTGAGGAAGCACTACCTACTAGCAGAAAAACGCCTGGTGGCCAACCGCATCTCCTTCGTATTCTCAGCTCGCCCCATCGGGGGGCTACAGGCAACTCTTCTTGATGCCCCGGACGCAGAGCTAGTCAAAGAGCAATCTGCCAAGGGGGATACAGTAAGCTACTGGATAATGGACAGTGCAATCGCTCTACGGGACACGATTGTAACACGCCTACAGTACCAGCAAACAGACTCCACTGGCGGGCTACAAACCCGGCAAGACACGATCACCCTGCCATTCGAGTTCCCGGAAAAGGAGGAGGAGGAGGAGGAGCTGACCGCGGCACAGGATAGCCTAAAAGTCAAGCCCCAGGCTATCGCGGCGCAACAACGGGAAGGGGACACTACGCAAACAGCAAGCAGGAAACCAACGCAGAAGGAGAAGGGTTGGCTTGAACGCACCTTCGGAACGAATCGCACCAGCGTGGAGCTGAGCAAAAAGGAGAAGCAGCGGAAGATAAAACGGATGGCCTGCGCCCTCGTATGCAAGCGGAAGAAGGTACTACGACCGTGGGACACCGTGAGCATCTCGCTAAGCTCGCCCACCACCCTACTCGAGAGGGGGAAAGTTCGCCTACTATCACTACCCGACTCCACCACCCTCGAGGCCAAGGTAAGCTATGAGCCAGAGGTGCAGCCCCGGCGAATTGCCATTACCCACGAATGGGAGCCCGGAAGGGAATATCGCCTTAGGGTTGAACCCGGTGCCGTGAAGAACCTCTTTGGCCGCACGAACGACACCCTCAAGATGAGCCTTAAAGGGCTAAACCCCAGCGACTACTCCGCCCTGCACATCACGCTAAAGAATGCCCCAGAGCAAGCCCTCATACAGCTACTACCGGCCGGCAAATACAGGCAGATACTACGCCAGGAGCATGGCCATTCCGCAGATTTTATCTACCTTGACCCCGGAACGGTGTGGATCCGCCTCATTGACGATGCCAACGGGAATGGCCAATGGGATGCAGGGGACTACAGCCTCGGGACCGAACCGGAGCGGGTACGGTACTACCTCAACGAGCTCGGAGACAGAGATATCATCATGCGCCCCAACTGGGAGTACGATATACACATTAACTACGAAAAACTGGAGGAGTAAACATGTCAGTACTAGTCAACTTCGCAATGTTCCCAACGGATAAGGTTGGGAGTATGTCGCCCTACGTGGCCAAGCTCGAAAAGGCCATACGCGACCAGGGCTACCCAAGCCAGCTGACCGCCATGAGCACCATCGTAGAGACCCCCACACTGGCAGAAGCCTTCAAGGTAATGCAGGCCGCCTACGATGCCCTCACGCCCGACTGCAAGCGGGTTTACGTCTCCGCAACCTTCGACATCAAGGCAGAAGGGGAGAACCGCCTAGAGGGCAAAGTCAAGTCAGTGGAGGAGAAGATCGCGCGTGGCTAGCAGTCCACTCGCCACCCCTCGCCGATGCGGCCTAGTCCTACTGCTGGCGCTGCTATGCCTCCTACCAAGGGTCAAAGCGCAGGATGTAACTGTCGACACCATCACCCTCACGGTAGGTGCTAGGGTCGGAGTGGGTATTAGCCGCATCACCTTTCAGCCCTTCCAGCCACGCTACCCCGGTCTGAAGGCCGAGGGTGGTGTGGTTTTTGGGGTGTCAGCAGAACGCTACTTCGGCATGCAGGTAGAGCTAGACTTCGCCCGTACGGCCTTCGAAACGGTTGAAGCGCACCAGCGGAAAATCGGGCAGAAGGAGTGGATCGGCGAGCGCCTCAAGGTGGAAAACCTCTGGTTGCAGCTACCCATACTCGCCGAAGGGCACTACCGGTATAAGCGCCTTCTCATGCGCCTACAGGTCGGTGGCTTTCTGGACTACCTGCTAATCGAGCGGGCTGGAATAGGTGGCGCCATGGAGCGGATGGACCTCAAGAGCTGGGCGTACAACCGCCTCGGGGTGGGCGTGTGCGGCGGCGGAGGGCTAGGAATAGCCACCAGCTTCGGCAACTTCCACCTCGACTACCGATTTAACTACCGGCTCACCAACCTGTACGACAGGGAGCGAATCCCCGGAGCGAATGAACCTCGCTCCAACCCCCGAGACCACGGCCTATCCATTACGTATACATATACATTCACTAAGATACAGGAGAAGATAGCACCATGAAGAAAATCATCGTACTGCTCACGCTGCTAGCCGGGTTGGCCAGCATGGCGCTAGGGCAGAAGTCATTCAGCCAGGAGGGGCTAGCCTCCTACTACGCCGACAAGTTCCAGGGGCGAACCACCGCCTCGGGCGACCGATACGACAAGGCCAAGTTCACCTGCGCCCACATGTCCCTGCCCTTCGGCACTGAGCTACTCGTTACCAATCTCGAGAACGGGAAGCAAACCACCGTGCAGGTGAACGACCGTGGCCCCTTTGTCGCCAACCGCATCATAGACCTCTCGAGAGCGGCCGCCGAGGAGATCGACATGGTGAAAAGTGGAGTCGCCAAGGTCAAGGTAGAGATTGCCAGCCAGGCCAAGAGCGAGGCAAGCGCCAGCCAGACCAGCAGCAAGCCCGCGGGACAGACCGCCGCCAGGCCAAAGCCCCAGAAAGCTCCGGCAGCCAAGCCTACCCCTAGGCCCACACCAAAGCCCACCCCTGCCAGCCAGTCCAGCGCCTACAGTGCACCCCGCGAAGAGGGCGATATGGAGCTATTCGGCCTAGAGGTTAAACCCCTGGCCAGCCGCGCGCTAACGGGCTACGGCGTGCAGATAGCCTCCTACAACGACCAGAGCAACATGCTGCGCCGCGCATCAGAGCTAGAGCAGCGCTTCAGGCACCTGCTGAAGGTAGAGATCATCAGCGGGGATGATAGCAAGAGCTACAAGCTCATTATCGGGCTCTTCCCCACCAAGGCGGAGGCCCAGAAGTACAGGGCCCAGCTACAGGCCGTCTACCCCGACTGCTTCATCATATCGCTCTAGCAACAGCAAGCGGCGAGCACCCACGGGATATATCAGCCGGAGGTAAGAATACAAAAACAAGGACAGAAAGCTACAGTAAGACAATGACGACAAAAGGCGGCAAACCCATAGTGGTAAGTGGGATACGCTCTACGGGAAAGCTCCATCTGGGGAACTACCTAGGGGCGCTCAAGAACTTCGTAGGGATGCAGGAGCAGTTTAACTGCTTCTTCTTCATTGCGGATTTGCACTCGCTCACAACGCACCCCACCTCCAAGGAGCTACACACCTCCGTGCGGCAGGTGATGGCCGAGTACCTCGCAGCAGGGCTAGACCCCCAGAAATGCTCCCTCTACGTACAGAGCGACGTGCCCGAGGTGGTGGAGCTATACCTCTTCCTGAACATGAACGCCTACCTCGGCGAGTTGCAACGATGCACCAGCTTCAAGGACAAAGTGCGCAAGCAACCAGAGAACATCAACGCCGGACTGCTAACCTACCCAACCCTCATGGCCGCAGACATCCTGCAGCACCGGGCGAATATAGTCCCCGTGGGGAAGGACCAGGAACAGCATCTGGAGATGGCCCGCACCTTCGGCAACCGCTTCAACCGGATGTACGAAGTGGACCTATTCCCTGAACCACAGTCCTACAAGAGCGAAGCCCCGCTGGTGAAAATCCCCGGCCTCGACGGCACGGGCAAGATGGGCAAATCCGAGGGCAACGCCATCTACCTAAGCGATAGCCCGGAAGTCATCCGCAAGAAGGTCATGAAGGCCATGAGCGACAACGGCCCGACCCAGCCCAACCAGCCCAAGAGCGAGGCCATACAGAACCTCTTCACGCTCATGCAGCACGTATCCACACCGGATACCCTCAGGTTCTTCGAGGAGGCCTACAACGCCTGCACCATACGCTACGGCGACATGAAGAAGCAGCTGGCCGAGGACATGATAGCCGCCACCGCCCCCATACGGGAGCGCATAGAGTACTACGTAAGCCACGAGGAGCTACTGACCGAGGCCGCCGCGCAGGGAGCAGCAAGCGCCAGCGAAAGCTCCCGCGAGACCCTCAAGCTGGTCAAAGAGGCCGTCGGCATCAAGCGCCTCTAGCCCACAATAGCGGCCAATAGGCAACCTATGATGAAGGCGGGTACTCAGGCAGTATCCGCCTTCTTTATACCGCAAAACGTATGAATACACCAGAGCCAAAAGACCTCGAAGCACGCGCCAGGGACATACTTGCGCGCATCAACCTCTTTCAGAACGGCCCGGTTGCCCAGCAGCTACGGGAAGCGGGGGTAGTCTACCCCTACTCCCTCGGCGTACCCATCCCCTCCCTGCGGGAAATCGCTGGAGAATATGAGGCCTCCATGCCGCTAGCCCGCCATCTGGTGCAACGTAAGCTTCGCGAGGCTATACTGATCGCCTCCATGCTAGCCGTTCCGGAGGAATTCCAAGCTGAGGACTACGACCTCTGGGAGCAGACCTTCACCACCCCCGAAGCGGTAGAAGTCGCTTGCTTCCACTGCCTATGCAAGCTCCCTGCACCGTGGAGCCACATATCCAGCTGGTTGCAATCCCAAGAACCGCTACGGCAGAAGGCCGGGCTGCTTACCCTATGCCATGCGCTACGAAAAGGGCGGACCATCCCCAGCACGCTTAGCGAAGGGCTAGAGCTCAGCCAGACCGCACACCACACCGCCCTGCAGCAGGACCTACTCGCACTCTATGATGCCAGCCAGGGCAAGGATGAAAAAGTCCACCAAAAAGTCCAGGCTGCGTTACGGGAAAACCTAGGGCCGGACTGCGAGCTATAGGGCTAACCGCATATCGGAAGCCCCTCGGCGTGCCTAGCGATGCTCCGGGCGCACGAGGTCAGTTATCTCCTTGACGGGCGTGAAAGTGGATGAGGGCACCTCAACGAAGAGGCTTATCCAGTCGGCTTGCGCCCCGTTCCATAGGCCCGGTAGCTCCTGCGCCAGAATCTCATCGCTACCAATGGTCTTGCGCGCAATGAAGCCCGTAGCCGGGTCAACGTAGCGATGCAGAGCAAACTTCTCCCCGTACCGATTACGCAGGCCGCAGACTATCTCCACCGGGTTGAAGTACTCCGCCTCCTGCAGCATCCGTTGCACCTCAGGGCTATCCGTATCCATCTGCGAGGTCTCCACGATCTGGAGGGAGCACGCTCCATCTGGATGCCGTACCCAGAATGGTCCACCACCCGGCTCCCCCTCGTTCTTGACCATCCCGCAGACGCGCATTGGGCGGTTAAGCATGCGCCGGAGATACTCCACCCGCTCCTGAACCAGCTCATCGCTCGGCGCCCCCACCAACCAGGGGGCAGGGCGTAGCTTTATCTCACGCATGGCGTACTCCAGCATCTCATATACTCGTTCAGGTGTCGGACTACCATCCAGCTCGTCCAGCATGCTGAAGACTTCCCGTTGCCTCTTGAGCCTTGAGGCGGTCAGGTGCTACATTATCAATGTTCTTGATGAACACCAGCTCGCCCTCCAGAACGCTGAGGTTCTCCAGCAGCGCACCATGCCCTGCAGGCCGGAATACGAAGCGCCCAGCCGTATCGCGGTAGGGCGAACCATCCAGCCTTGCGGCTATCGTATCGGTGGACGGGGACTGCAAGCTGAAGCCTAGATGATACTTCACCCCGTAGCGTTGCTCCAGCGAGGATACCACCGCCATGGCGTGCGCACGTATGCTCGCCTCGTGCTGGGGCGATACGGTAAAATGGATGTGGACAGTTCCGTCCTGCCGACGTGCGTAGAGCGCCCCCTCCACGAGATGCTCCTCGATGGGGGTTCTCGTAGTACCATCCTCCTGCCGATGAAAGGGGATGAGAGCCTTGGGTCTAACTGCTAGCCCCAACGCCTGGGGGTCAACTATGGCACGGACGATGGGTGCATAATCCCCCTTCTCCTCCAGCTCATCCACCTGTTGGCCGCTCCCCGCCAGGAAATCCGCCACCATGGGGGCAAAAGGGTAATGCGCCAGGGAAGCTTTGAGGGGGTTGCCCTGGGTGGGTTTATCGAGGTGGGCATAGAGCCTCTTGAAGAGCCGGGTAGCCGCCCCGGAGGCAGGGACGAACTTGGTGCAGCTCGCAGAGCTAGCATCGTACTCCTTCTGGAGCGCCTCGAGTTCGTCTTCCGAAAGCCGTATAATACCCCGGCTCAGGGTCGCCGGGCCATCGAGCTGCAAACGGGGGAACCCCTCGTGAAAACGGTCTATCTGGGTCTGAATTTGCTCGGGGGTGAGGCCGTGTTCCTCTATCTGCAGAAGGTCCTGGGGGGAGAATTGGTATGCCATATGCGTACGTTTAGAGCTTTATTTGCTGGTGAAGTTACAAAAAAAAAACTGGTCCTAGCAGACCACACCGCTACGCGGGTGAACTATCAACTCCCCCCCATGAGTCAGAGTATGATTCCGAAGGTACACACCGCCACTTGGAACCGCCTCCGCCTAGGGCTCCCCTCCCTATTTCTCGGGGAAATAGGGAGGGGCCTAGGGGGCGGATCTGCCCCAAACCCTCCCTAGCCCCTGAAGACTCATTAGGAATTTCATCAGCAGGAACGCCAAGAGGGCTTGCTCTTCCTCAAGTTTCCCCTATATTTGCGACTTGCTAAAAAGCCCTCAGGGGCTATTTTTATGCCGGTGCACTCGGTTTTGCGCTATGCGAGAAGGCCAACCGTGCTGTTCTCCATCTGGGGCTGAAAGTATGGGGCATCGGTTCGCTTACCAATACCATTGACGCAATGAGTTCTACGCTAGGTGCAATACTGCTGTTCGGCTACTTCGGGGTGCTTTTCCTCATCTCGCGGCTGACCGGCCGGAATGCGAGCAATACGACCTTCTTCCGGGGCAACCGCACCGCCCCGTGGTGGGCCATAGCCTTCGGGATGATAGGCACCTCCCTCTCGGGGATAACCATGATCAGCGTACCGGGGTGGGTGGAGACTACCGGCATGGGCTACATGCAGATGGTGCTGGGCTACGTAGTGGGCTACTACATCATCGCCTATGTGCTCCTCCCGGTGTACTACCGCCTACAGCTACCGAGCATCTACTCCTACCTCTCGGACCGCTTCGGGCGTATTAGCTATGCGACGGGGGCCAGCTTCTTCATCCTCAACCGCACGATTATCGCTTCGCTCCGCCTGTTCGTTGTGGCCTCGGTGCTGCACGGGCTGGTATTCTCGGCCTGGGGCGTCCCCTTCTGGTCGAGCGTTGTAATCTCGCTGGCGCTGATCTGGGTGTACACGCATAGGGCGGGGATACAGACCATCATCTGGACCGATAGCTTCCAGACGCTGGTCATGTTCCTCACGGTGATCATCTCGCTGGTGTACGTATGCAGCGCATTGGACTTCGGCCTGCTGGATGCCATCGCGGCCATCCGCGACCATGCTAACTCCCGGATGTTCTACCTGGACGACTGGAAGAGCCCGCAGTTCTTCGTGAAGCAGTTCCTGACGGGGGCCTTCATCCCGGTGGTGATGACGGGCCTGGACCAGGATATGATGCAGAAGAACCTGGCATGCCGCACGCTGAAGGATGCGCAGAAGAACATGGTAACCTACGGCTACGGCTTCATCCCCATCAACCTGCTGCTGCTATCGCTGGGCGTGCTGCTGGTAATCCTGGCTGGACAGCTTGGGATAGCCCCGCTGCCCGCTGCCGACAAGCTCTACCCGACGCTAGCGACCGGTGGCTACCTCCCGAGCGTTGTGGGGGTGGTCTTTACCCTGGGGGTAATCGCTGCGGCCTACTCCTCGGCGGACTCGGCGCTGACGGCCCTCACCACCTCTGTAACGATTGATATCCTACGCATACCGGTAGACCAGGAGGCGAAGGTAAAGCGCGTCCGCCTCATGGTGCACGCGGCGATGTCTGTAGCCATGGTGGTGATCATACTGCTCTTCAAGGCGCTGGACAGCGGCTCGGTAATCGGTACGCTCTTCACGTCGGTGAGCTACCTGTACGGCCCGCTGCTGGGGATCTACGCCTTCGGCCTGTTCACGCACTGCAAGACGCGGGAGTGGGCGGTGCCGGTGGTGGCCATCGTCTCGCCGGTGGTCTGCTGGCTCCTGCGGGGCTGGCTTCTGAGCGCATACGGCTACAGCCTGGGCTACGAGGTGCTAATGCTCAACGGGGGCTTGACCTTCGGGCTACTATGGCTGCTGAAGGGGGAGGGGCACTTCGAGGACAACCGTCTCCAGCGGCGGAGTACGGCGGAGGCGCCGGAGGCCGCAAAGGGTAATATCTAGGAAATTCGCCTAGCTGGTGGGTTTCCCCCCACGGCCAACTATCTTTGCAGGGCGAATCGCTACAGTAAACCAGCTACGTGAAGGGGCCTATCCGCTTTGTTGCTTTGTCCGCCTTGTTCGTGCTTGCGTCCTGGGCCATGGCTTCGGGGCAGGTCTTCCCGTTCCTAAAGGCTCGGGACACGGCCTACGTGGAGAAGTACCACGAGCTGCTGACCATCCGCCCCTTCGTGCAGGCGCGCTTTACATCCATCGGGATTAAGGAGGATGACCTCTCGTTCTCGAAGTACTACAAGGCGAATACACCGCTGGCCGTGGGGCTGGGGATAGCCTGGAAGATGATAGGGATAAGCTACTCAATGGACATCCCCTTCACGTGGGCAGTGGACGATGCGCCAACGCGCTACTTCGACTTCCAGTACCACTACTACGGGCGCTACATCGTGCTGGATGCCTACGCCATGCGCTACAGGGGGATGTACTCGCAGGAGCGGGAGGACAGCATCTCGTACCAGCCGAAGTTCTACTTTGACCGCTACGGCTTCCGGGTGAGCTACCTACTGAAGGGGGATGATTTCTCCTACGCGGCGGCCTTCGAGCAGGCCGAGCGGCAGAAGACCATAGCCGTGAGCTTCCCTATGGGGATCGGGGGGTACTACCAGCACATATCTCTAAAGCACCCCCAGCTCTCCGACGATGACAGGAATACTGGGCGCTTCCTGGGCGAGGCCTTTGTGGGTATCTCGGCGGTATGGCCGCTCCCGGGGAAGGCCAAAGGCTGGTTCTTCGCCGGAGAGCTAACCGCTGGAGCATCGCTCGCCTTCCACCGGAATATGCTCAAGGATTTTGCGCTGATGTCCAGCTGGCAGACCCGCTTCTCCCTGGGCTACACGGAGCGTGGCTGGAGTCTGGCCACAGTGCTATACTACCATAGCCTGGGGCTGGTACGCAAGGGAGCGCTGGAGGTGGATGGGCAGAACGGAACCCTGCAACTCGTAGCCAGCTGGCGGATATTCAGGAAGGGTAAGCGACGTAAGGCCCAGAAGAGCACAGAGTAACACTTGCAGACAAATGGTAGCAGAACGGGGGCGTAGCTAAGCGATGCAGTGGTTAAGCTCGCGGAAGAGGAAGTTCCGGCGCTGACCATCCCTCAGCTCGAGCTGCAGCTGGCCACTAGGGAGTATCCCGACTATCCTCGCCTCTATCCTTTCGCCCGTGGCGTGGATGCTGAAGGGGTGGTAGCCCTCGCGCCAGAAGAGCTTTGCGAGGTACTCGGCATGGATTTCATCGTGCTCGCTATGCGCCAAACGATCCAGTTGCTTAATGATACGCTCGGCTATACTCTCGGCAAGCTGGGCGGAATCAACGTGGCTAGCGACCAGCTCATTGAGGCCAATCGCCGGGGGGGCATAGTGCGCAGGCGACTGGGGGCGTGCAGCTATGTTAAGCCCATAGCCGATAACCGCGCTATGGAGCGCATCCCCCTTAAGGGCGGTGCTGATGAGAAGGCCACATATCTTGCGATTGCTAACGATGATATCATTGGCCCACTTCACCTGGGCCGACACTCCGAGGGCAGCCAGAGCTTCGCATACAGCCAGCGAGGCCACCTGGTTGAGCACGAAGCTATACTCTGGAGCTACTGCCTGTGTGCCGTTCGGCCCTGCGGGAATATCCACAATGAGGGAGGCGGTGATATCTCCGGGGAGGGCATCCCATGTATTGCCACGCTGCCCTAGGCCCTGGGTCTGCTCCTTGGCTACGATGAGCGTCGGGCGTGGAAGCATATCAGCATGCTCGGCGGCGTAGGTATTAGTTGAGCTTGCGGTCTCAAGGATGATGGTATGCTGTATTCTTGGCATAGGGCATGTATTAATTCAGGGTAAAGGTAGCATAAATTCTGGATTCCCCCGTTTTCCCCGCACTGGGCAGCAGGTGGGTGTAGCCCGCTATTTGAACGCTTTCTATTGAAGGGGTGTATCCTTTTGCCCTATAAGCCATTAAGGGCTGATATATGCTGGTATAGTTGTTAAATGGCGGTAAGTAATACAAAAGGTTTACCTTTGCCTCGCTTAGCAGCCTTCAAATGCGGCCTGAGCGAGGTAGTGCAGCCGGGATTGGCCGGCTGCTGGGAGCTCTGGCTCTGGCTCTGGGCATGAGTTATTTTGCAATATAAAACTCTAACACATATATAGCTATGAATGCGGCTAAACGCCCGTTAGGGCTGGATGATGTGGTTATCCGTTTCAGCGGCGATTCGGGTGACGGCATGCAGCTGACGGGTACCCTGTTCTCAGATTCATCTGCGCTACTGGGGAATGGTGTAAGTACTTTCCCGGACTACCCGGCAGAGATACGCGCACCGCAAGGGACGATTGGAGGCGTTTCGGGCTTCCAGGTACACGTGGGTAAAGGGCCTGTGCATACGCCCGGTGACTACTGCGATGTGCTGGTGGCGATGAACCCTGCAGCCCTGAAGGCCAACGCGAAATGGATGAAGAAGGGGGGGACGATTATCATCGACTCTGACACCTTCATCCAGAAGTGGCTCCTCAAGGCGGGCTTTACCACGGACGATGTGGTGCAGGAGCTAAGCCTGCAGGACTACACGGTGCTCTTCGCCCCGATAACCGAGATGACGCGCCAGAGCCTCGAGGGCATGGGCCTGGATATGAAGAGCGTAATGCGCTGCAAGAACATGTTTGCGCTGGGGATGCTCTTCTACCTCTTCGACCGCCCCATGGAGCATGCCGAGCGCTATTTCGAGACGAAGTTCCGCAAGAAGCCAGAGCTGGTGGAGGCCAATAAGAAGGTGCTGCACGACGGCTACAACTACGCGGAGAACACGCATGCCTTTGCCAATACCTACACCATCCCCGCCCTGGAGATGAAGAAGGGTAAGTACCGCAACATCAACGGTAATGTGGCAACCGCATGGGGGCTAATCGCTGCGGCCGAGAAGGCGCACCTGCCCCTCTTCTGCGGCTCCTACCCCATCACGCCGGCTACCGATATTCTCGTGGAGCTCTCCAAGCGTAAGGACCTCGGGGTGAAGACCCTCCAGGCCGAGGATGAGATAGCTGGTATATGCACCTCCATCGGTGCGGCCTTCACCGGTAGCTTTGCGGTTACAACGACCTCCGGTCCAGGTGTCTCGCTCAAAAGCGAAGCACTAGGACTCGCTGTAATGACCGAGCTGCCACTGGTTGTCGTGAACGTACAGCGCGGGGGCCCCTCCACGGGCCTCCCAACCAAGACCGAGCAGAGCGACCTTATGCAGGCCCTCTTCGGGCGCAACGGCGAGGCACCGATGGTCATTGTGGCAGCCAAGAGCCCGAGCGACTGCTTTGACATGGCCTTCCAGGCAGGGCGCATTGCCCTTGAGCGTATGACCCCGGTCATGCTGCTAACGGACGGCTTCATCGCCAACGGCTCTGAGCCGTGGCTCATACCGAGCATGGTGGACTACCCAGCCATCAACCCACCCATCGCCAAGGCCATACACGATGGCTCGCGCTTCTACCCCTACAAGCGCGATGAGAACTACGCTCGCCGCTGGGCCTTTCCTGGGGTGTACGGACTGGAACATCGAGTTGGTGGCCTGGAGAAGCTCGACGTAACTGGGGCAGTATCAACCGATGCAGAGAACCACCAGCGCATGGTGGATCTCCGTGCGGCGAAAGTGCAGAAGGTCAGCAACATGATACCTAAGCAAACTGTGCTAGGTGCGGCTGATGCCGAAGTGCTGGTGATCAGCTGGGGTGGCGTATGGGGGCATACCTCCTCGGCCGTTGAGCAGATGATCGCGGAGGGGAAGAGCGTGGCGCTATGCCATATCTCCTACATCAAGCCGCTACCGAGCAACCTGGCCGAGATATTCCGCAACCACAAGAAGCTGCTGGTCTGCGAGCTGAATATGGGCCAGATGGCCAACTACCTCCGTATGGAGATACCAGAGTTTGAGTATTTGCAGTTCAACAAGGTGATGGGCCAGCCCTTCAACGTGAATGAGCTGGTGGAGAAGATAGATAGCTACCTATAGTCGGAGGAGAGTCATGTCGAACATAAAGTATACAGTCAAGGATTTCAAGAGCGACCAGGAGGTACGGTGGTGCCCCGGTTGCGGCGACCATGGCATTCTGAACGCCGTCCAGCGGGCTATGCCCCGGATAGCCGAAGAGCATGGGTACGATAAGGCCCGCTTTGCGGTCATCTCCGGCATCGGTTGCTCGAGCCGCTTCCCCTACTACATGGATACCTTCGGTTTCCATAGCATCCACGGCCGGGCGGCTGCGATTGCCACAGGGGCTAAGGTGGCCAACCCGAACCTGAGCATCTGGCAGATCTCGGGCGATGGCGATGCGCTGGCCATCGGTGGCAACCATTTCATCCACGCCATCCGGAGGAACATCGACATCAACATCATCCTCTTCAACAACGAGATATACGGCCTGACCAAGGGGCAGTATAGCCCGACCTCGAAGTGTGGTGCCATCACCAAGACCAGCCCCTTCGGGACGGTGGAGCAGCCCTTCAACCCCGGCCAGCTGCTGCTCGGGGCCAACGGCAAGTTCTTCGCGCGCTCGCTGGATGTGGACATGGGGCTAACGACGGACATCATGGTTGAGGCGGCACGCCACGATGGCACGTCGGTGGTAGAGGTGCTGCAGAACTGCGTGATCTTCAACCACGGCATACACAACGACATCACCCACCGCGATCACCGTGCGGACAGAACCATAGTGCTGAAACACGGCGAGCCGATGGTCTTCGGCAAGGATAGGGATAAGGGGCTCGTGCTGGATGGCTTCAAGCTCCGGGCCGTGGAGATTGGTAAGGGCGGCTGGGACGAGAAGGATATACTCATCCACGATGCCGAGGAGGAGAACCCCGGTCTGCACATGCTGCTGGTGAGCATGTCCTACCCGGAGCTACCGGTGGCGCTAGGGGTTATTCGCAACGTTCCCTTCCCGACCTACGACGACCTCGTGCGGGACCAGGTTATAGACGTGGCTGACCACGGGTCAATCCACAACATGGAGCAGCTACTCAACAGCGGGGATACGTGGGAGATCTAGCGCAACTGCGCAATCTATACAGAAAAGGCCGGGCGTTGCCCGGCCTTTTCTGCGTTCCATGCGTGGCTACTTAATCACTATCACCAGGAAGTGCGTTACCCGCCAGAACTTCTCCTTGTCCTTGATCTGTAGACCTATCGCTACGCCGTTATCATTCGTGGCGATGGTATAGCTATCCTGGGGATGCGAGGTTACGACCTCCACCCCCTTCTTCTTATCAACGAAGGGGATAAAATCCGTCTCGGCTATGCTAATGCTGGTGAAGTAGCCGGGGTTGAAGTCAGCCTTCAGCGTATTGTTACGCCCTATACCGAGGAAGCCGCCCTTGCGCTCTATTATCCCATTCTCCTTTAGCTCCTTCTTCGTGCCATGGGCATACCATGCCTGGTCCATCCGTCGCCGCTGGTCGTAGACCTCATTGGCCAGCTGCAGGTTGGCCATGCCGGCGGAGTCCAGCGCTAGGCTCAGGGAGTCGATGTTGAGCTGCAGCACCTCAACGTGGGTCTTCAGCATGCCTATAGTC
The DNA here is from genome assembly GCA_002748015.1 of Bacteroidota bacterium. GTDB lineage: Bacteria > Bacteroidota > Bacteroidia > Bacteroidales > CAJPTX01 > Bacteroides_D. Next base: position 30,158 of record PDRH01000047.1, read on the forward strand.
GAATCGCGCTGGAGTAGCTGGCTACGCATATCATTGAGCATGAGCTGCAGATGAGACACCTTTATGCTCGAGCTCTGGAGCATCTCCCCCAGGCGGTCAATCGTGCTCATGTTGGAGGTCATTAGCTGATTGATTTCCTCCATGTTCTGGGTCACCCTTTCTCGCTTGGTCTCCTCCAGGTCGCCACTCCAGATGTAGCCCATATCGGCGTTGACCAGCCTCTCCTTCTCGGATACCACCTCAAGGTTCTGCTCTATCTCCGCTAGGGAGGAGAAGAATTCATTGAGCGTAGCCTCCTTCAGGCTATCCGCCCGCTGCAGGGAGTCTACCTGACTCTCCAGCTCCAGTATCTGCGCATTGGTCTCCTGCCCTCCCTGGCAAGAGTACATAAGGCCAAGAGCCCATACCACAATCCCGAAAAGTAAACCGCACCTCTTCATATCACCTCGTATTCTTCTATATTCTACATCGTCTGCTACCGACGCACAGACCAAGCCCCCTAGTTCCACCCCCTATTGATAACGTACCGTTCTATGTACTTGTTCTTTATCGTATCGGTAAGGTACTGCTGCACCATGAGGCCAGCCAGAGGCGCAGCCCATGTCCCTCCGAAGCCCTCGTTCTCGAGGTAGACAGCGATGGCTATCTTGGGCTTATCCCGTGGTGCGAAGGCTATGAACACCGAGTGGTCCTCGCCATGCGGGTTCTGCGATGTACCGGTCTTCCCGCAGATGTCCAGGCCCGGCACGCCGGCCAGCCGGGCCGTTGCCCCCTTACCAAAGCTATTGACCGCCTCCCACATTCCCTTCACAATGGGGACAAAATGCGTACTATCCACCCCTACTACCCGCCGCTTGGTATAGGCGGTATCCAGCGTGCGACCGTCCATCCTCCGCACGATATGGGGCGTGTAGTAGTAGCCCCTATTGGCTATAGTGGCGGCTAGGTTCGCCATCTGGAGGGGAGTGGTGCAAAGCTCCCCCTGGCCGATGGCCAGGGAGATAATCGTGAGCGAGCTCCATCCCCCCTTGCGGAAATAGCGATTGTAGAAGGGTACCGTCGGTACAATGCCCTTAAGCTCCCCAGGGAGGTCTACCCCCAGCCGTCTACCTATGCCAAAGCTATGCACGTACTCCTCCCAGGCTCGAAAGCCCCCCTCTATGCTATCGTACTTCGGGTTGTCTATAATGGACCTGAAGGTATAGCAGAAGTAGGCATTGCATGAGGTGCAGACGGCATCCGATAGGCTACGAACAGCCGGATGAATATGGCATCCCACACCGCGCCCTACGGTGTAGCGGCCATGGCAGGAGTAGCCCGTCCGCGGGGATATGACCCCCTCCTGCAAACCTATTAGACCATTGACTAGCTTGAAAGTCGACCCCGGAGGATAGAGCGCCATGATGGTACGGTTAAACAGGGGTTTGCCCCCCATGGTGTCCAGGCTACGATAGTTCTGCGAGCGTATACGCCCCACGAGGAGGTTCGGATCATAGGCTGGCGCGGAGACCATGGCCAGGATTTCCCCGCTGGCGGGCTCTATGGCCACCACCCCACCCCGTCGCCCCGCCATAAGCTTCTCACCGTAGGCCTGCAGCTTGCTATCCAGCGAGAGGTAGAGATTCGTGCCGGCTATGGCCGCCGTATCATAGCGCCCGTCAGCGTAGCTCCCCTTGATGCGATTACGCACATCCACCATGTAGTTCTTCACGCCGTTACGCCCCCGCAGCTCCTTCTCATAGCTCTTCTCCAAGCCCGAGATGCCGATGTAGTCACCAGAATGGTAGTAGGGGTTCTCGTACACCTGCCGCTCGCTTACCTCCCCTACGTAGCCCAGCAGGTGCGCCGCTATGGGCTTGGGATACGAGCGCAGGGTACGGGGCTGGGCGTAGAACCCCGGAAACTCATAGAGATGCTCCTCAAAACGGCCGAAAACCCGCTGGGAGAGCTGCTTGGCAAAGAGGCTCTCCTTGTAGTACGAATAGGCCTTGGCACCCGCCAGCCCCACGCGCACGTCATCAGGGGTGATTTCCAGTAGGCGGCAGAGGCGCATCGTGTCAAAGGCCTTCACACGAGAGGGGACAACCATCAAATCGTAGACGGCCTCATTATACACCAGGATATCCCCCTTCCTGTCGTAGATAATCCCCCGCGCAGGGTACTGAACTATCCGCCGTAGAACGTTGCTATCAGCAGACACTCGGTATGAGGTGTTGATCACCTGGATGTAGAAGAGTTTCGCCAGTATAACCAAGGCCACGGCGATGAATATCGCGCTGATGCTCAGCCTACGATTGAGATGAAAGAGCACGTCACCCTAGTTTGAGTCCGCTGGCGTGGCAAAGACGAAGGTCTCGGCCAGCAGGATGATGAATGTGGTCAGCAGCGTAGAGCCTACTATCCTAAAGGTCAGCAAGCCAAGGTGTCCCCAGCTCGGCTCGCTCAGGATGAACAGGAAAGCGTGGTGGATAAGGGTCAGCAGCAGGGTAAACTCCAGGGTCCAGATAAAGCCCATCCTCCGGAGCGAGGGGATGGCCACCCCCTCCTTCTCACGCCCCCCCAGCACCCGGAGGGCCAACGGCTGGAGATAGGCAATGAGGGTAGTCGCCGCCGCCTGCAAGCCAAGCGTAGAGGAGGAGACATCCACCAGTAGCCCCAGGGCAAAACCCAGCAGGACGGCCAGCAGACGACTAGTGCCACGCGGCAACAGCAGCACGAATATGATGTAGGGATAGGGAGCTACCACCCCCCACATCTCGATGTTGTCGAAGAGCAACACCTGCAATAGGATGGATGCCCCGAAGAGGGCCACGAAAGAGCCTGCTCTACCTCTCATCCTCGCTCACCATTTGTGTGGCAATGCTATCCAACTCCTCCCGATGGGTATTGACCACGATGCTAACCCGATGCAGACGCTTGAAGTCCGCCTTCAGCCGTATACGCAAGGTCAGGAAATCCGCACCCTGCACCTCGACTCCATCCACAAGGCCGATGAAAAGCCCCTCGGGGAAAATGCTGGAAAAGCCACTGGTCACAACGGTATCCCCAGCCACTACGGGCACATGGTGGGGTATCTCAGTCAGCAACACCCGCTGGTAGGACTCCCCATCCCATTTCAGCGTCCCCACGTAGCCCGACTTGCGGAGCTTAGCCGATATGCGTAGATCCCTGTTGAGGACGGAAATAACCGCCGCATAGCGCCCCGTCGATGCAACTACAACCCCAGCCACAGCGCCATGCGAGAGAACGCCCAT